>NZ_UFXX01000002.1:300000-573312 GCF_900447535.1 Dermacoccus nishinomiyaensis
TCAGCTCCTGACGGCGCGTCTTGAACTGCTCCAGTCGCGTCAGCTGGCTCGAGCCGAGCGCGGCCTGCAGGTCGTTGAGCCGGTAGTTGAGGCCCAGTTCGGGCATCTCGTACCACCACGCGCCCTCGTCGGGATGACGCAGCTGGTCGGCCTCGCGCACCATGCCGATGCCCTTGAACCGGCGCGCGCGCTCGAGGACGTCGGCGTCCTTCGCGACGACGGCGCCGCCCTCACCCGTCGTGAGGTTCTTCGTCGGGAAGAAGGAGAACGTCGTGATGTCCGCGAGGGAACCGACCGGCACACCGTTCAGGGAGCCGCCGACGGAGTGCGCCGCGTCCTCGAGCAGGTACGCGCCCGCATCCTTCGCGACCTTCGACAGCGCGGGGGCGTCGACGGGGTGGCCGCCGTAGTCGACGCCCGCGATCACCTTCGTCGAGGCGGTGACCTCGGCGGCGGCGGCCTCGGGGTCGAGGTTGCCCGTGTCCTCGCTGATGTCGGCGAAGACGATCTTGGCGCCCAGCAGCGCCGCCGTCGTCGCCGTTGCGAGGAACGTCAGCGGGGTCGTGATGACCTCGTCGCCCGGGCCGACCTCGGCCGCGGCGTACGCGACGTGCAGCGCAGCCGTGCCGGAGGTGACGGAGACCGCCGGCTCGGCGACGCCGGCCAGTTCGCCGATCTGCTTCTCGAACGACTCGACGTACGGGCCGGTGGTCAGCCAGTCACCCGACAGCACCTCCTGCACGGCGGCGATGTCGGCGTCGTTGATGGACTGACGGCCGTAGGGCAGCATCCGCGCGCCCTCAGATGCCCGAGGCGAGCATCTGCTGCAGCTGCTCGATCGTGTACCACTGGTCGTTGTCGCCCGAGGAGTAGTGGAAGCCGTCCTCGACGGGCTTGCCGTCCTTCGGCGGCTCGTAGCCCCACGTCGCGAAGTCGGGCTGCAGGACGAAGTACTTGCCGTCCTTGACGATCACCGCGCGGCGGCCCTCCTCCGGGGAGATCATCTCCTCGTGCAGCTTCTCGCCGGGGCGCAGGCCGACGTCGTGCATCTGCGCGCCGGGGGCGATGGCCTGCGCGAGGTCGGTGACCTTCATCGACGGGATGCGCGGCACGAGCAACTCGCCGCCCTGCATGAGGTCGAAGGTGTCGAGCACCATCTGCACGGCGTCGTCGAGGGTGATGAAGAAGCGGGTGCAGCGCAGATCGGTGATCGGCAGCGACTCGCCGGCCTCGTGCATCGCCTTGAACTTCGGGATGATCGAGCCGCGCGAGCCCATGACGTTGCCGTAGCGCACGACGGCGAAGCGCGTCGGGTAGGCGGCGGCGTAGTGGTTGCCGAGGATGAACAGCTTGTCGGCCGTCAGCTTCGTCGCGCCGTAGAGGTTGATCGGGCTAGAGGCCTTGTCGGTCGACAGTGCGACGACCTTCTTGACGCCCGCGTCGATGCACGCCTCGATGACGTTCTGCGAACCGATGACGTTCGTCTTGACGAACTCGTACGGGTTGTACTCGGCCGTGTCGACCTGCTTGAGCGCCGCGGCGTGCACGACGTAGTCGACGCCGTGCATGGCGCGCTTGAGACGGTCGAGGTCACGGATGTCACCGATGAACCAGCGCAGGCGCGGGTCGTCCTTGAACAGCGCGCGGCACTCCCACTGCTTCAGTTCGTCGCGCGAGTAGATGACGACGCGCTTGGGGTTGTGCTCGGCGAGCAGCTTCGTGATGAAGGCCTTGCCGAAGGAACCGGTACCACCGGTGACCAGGATGGACGAACCGTCAAGAATGCTCACGCGGGCTCCCAAATCATGTCGTACGTCGGTGACGCCGGAGCAAACACCACGCGACGTGGCGCCTCACCGTTCTGCTCGATATCGGGTCAAGGCTAGCACCCGGGCCGTAGGCGCCCCCCGACCGTGCAGGCGGGGTGAGAGCATCGACGCATGGACGCTTCTCGTTCCCCGTCTCCCGCTGCGTGGCCCGGCGAGCCCGCCGCGACGACGCCTTCCTCCCCCACCCGTCGCGTCGTGCTGCGCGCCGATGCCACACCGACCATCGGCGTCGGGCACGCGATGCGATTGCTTGCGCTCGCGCAGGAGTTGCGCGGACGAGGCATCGAGGTGCACCTCGCGGGCGATCTCGATGTGGCATGGGTGGCGTCGGCCTACGCCGAGGCCGGCGTTCTCGTGCACCCCTGCCCCACCGACCCCGACGACCTCGTCGCGCTCGTGCTCGATCTCGACGCGCGGTGGTGCGTCCTGGATCGCTACGACCTGGGTCCGCGCTGGGGCGTGTGGCTGCGGCGAGCCGGCGTCGTCGTCATGGCGATGGTGGACGGGCCGTTCTCGGCTGATCAAGACGCCGACCTCTACGTCGACCAGAATCCCGGTGCGACGCCTCGTGCCGTCGGCGCGGGACAGCTCGCCCTCGCAGGGGCGGACTACACCCTCTTTCGTGACGACGTGCTCGCGCTGCGCCGCCCCGTCGGTGACGTCGCCGTCGAGGACGTCGCCGACGAGGAGCAGCGCCCGCTGCGCGTGCTCGAGGTGTTCGGCGGCACCGACCCGTGCGGCGCGGCGCCCGTCGTCACACCTCTCGTACTGCAGGCATGCAGCGGCCTGGCCGCCGACATCACCGTCGTCACGCCTGACCCGACGTGGGTCGCCCCCCTCGCCGCGGATGCACCCCCCGGTGTCGAACTGCGTGCGAGCGGACCGGTGAGCGACCTCGCCGCGCGCGCCGCGGCCTGCGACCTCGTCGTGACCGCGAGCGGGTCGTCCGTGTGGGAACTCATGTGCCTCGGTGTCCCGCTCGGCGTCGTCTGCGTCATCGACAACCAGCGCCCGGGTTACGACATGGTGGCCGATGCAGATCTGGCGCTCGGGCTCGGCGACCTCGAGATGCTGCGACGCGACGATGACGCGCGCGCCGCGGCCGTGAGCGCGCTGCGCGAGGCGTTCACCGACCGCGACGTGCGCGTCGAGCGGGCCGCACGGGCTCAGGAGTTGCTCGACGGTCGGGGTCGCGCCCGCGTGGCGGAGGCTCTTGTCAGCCTGGCTCGCTAGGCTGGCGAACGCACCCTCGTCGAATCGGCACTGTTTCGAACAGCACCGTCCCAGCAGCTCCGGAGGCTCACCGTGACCCGCACCCGCGTCGTCATCCAATCCCGCCTGAACTCGAGCCGGCTGCCCGGCAAGGCGCTCATGACGATCGGCGGGATGCCGCTGATCGAGCTCGTCGCGCGCCGGGCCTCGCGTGATGGCCACGAGGTCGTCGTCGCCACCAGTGAGGAGCAGTACGACACCCGCATCTTCGACCACCTCGCCCGCGTCGACATCCCTGCGATGCGTGGCTCACTCGACGACGTGCTCGGCCGCTTCGTCGAGGCGACGAAGGACATGGACGACGACGACCGCGTCGTCCGCCTGACCGGCGACAACCCCGTCGGCGACTCGAGCCTCATCGACGAACTCGTCGAGGCCATGGATGCGGGCGGTTACGAATACGGCCGCAACGACGTCTCACACATGCCCGAGGGGCTCGGATGCGAGGTCTTCCGCGTACGCGATCTGCGGCGCGCCGCCGCATCGACGAGCGACCCGTACGACCGCGAGCACGTGACCCCGTGGTTGCGCCGCAACGTCAAGACCCTCGACTTCGTCCCCGCAGCGAACCCCGGCGACCCCGAGCGCTTCCGCTGCACCGTCGATGTCCTCTCCGACTACGACCGGGTGTGCCGCCTGTTCGCCGACAAGGCCGACCCCGTCGCCGTCCCATGGACGGACCTCATCGCAGAGATCGGCGGGCCCGCCTTCACCGCCGGTCCCAGCGTGCCGCGCCGCGACGACAGCGAACTCGATCAGTCCGTCATGATCCTCGGCGGCCAGGCGTTCGCCGGCCCCAACGCGCCGTCGGCCGCGGAGATCCGCGCGATGCTCGCGACGGCCGTCAACCGCGGCGTCAACCACGTCGAGGTTGGTCGAGGCGACCACAACGCCGAGGAGATCCTCCACAAGTGCGGCGAGCCGCAGCTGACACAGCGGCTGCACTTCATCTCCCGCCTGCGCGAGATGCGCACCAACGACCCGCGGCTCGCGGCCGCCGTCATCGAGGCCCAGCTCGAACGCTCATTCGCCGAACTCGGCCGGCGTCGGGCGTCCGCCGTGCTCATGGCGAACGTCGACGAGGCGCACGACGCCGACGGCGCCGGCTGGCACCGCCTGCGCGACTACCAGGACAGCGGCGAGGTCGGCCGCATCGGCGTCAACGTCGAATCGCTCGAAGAACTCGAACGCGCCCTCGACCTCACCGGGCTCGGCTACGTGCAGTTCCCGCTCGGTGTCGCCGACCGGCAACTGCGCGCGGCGGGAGAGCTGCTCGGAGGGCGCGACGTCGTCGTCACGACGCACGCGACGTTCGCCGGCGGCACCGTGTTCGACCCGAGCGAACTCAACCGTCAGCTCGTGCTTCTTGCACACGAACTGGGACGCGCCAACGTCGCCGACCTGTGCGTCGCCTACAGCTTGTCGCACCAGTTCGTCGACTCCCTCGCGATCGGCACCCGCAGCAACCAGCAGATGATCGACGACCTCGCCTACTGCCTCAACGCCCCGCTGACGGCCGACGAGCGCGACGCCGTCGAGGAACGCCTCGACGCGGTGGTGTCCTGATGACGACCCGCACCCCGTGGCAGGTGCTCGAACACCTCGTCGCGACGGATCAGACGGCACCACGGGTGACGTTCTACGAACGCACGCCCGGCCCCACGCAGGGTGAACGCATCGAGTTGTCGGCCAAGGTGCTGACGAACTGGGTGAGCAAGGCCGCCAACCTCTTGAGCGAGGAGCTCGACGTCGACGCGTCCTCGAGCGTCGTCGTGCACCTGCCTGCTGCTCACTGGCGCACGGCCTATTGGTGCCTCGCCGTGTGGTCGCTCGGAGCGCAGGTCGTCTTCGTCGATGCCGACGACGACGATGGCGCCCTGCCGTCTGCCCCCATCGTGCGGGAGGCCGACGTGCTCGTCACCTCGAACCCTGCGGACGAGGTCGACATCGACATCGTCGTCGTCACGCTCGCGATGCTTGCGCGTCGATCGTCCGCTCCCCTGCCAACCGATGCGATCGATGAGGCGCAGGAGCTCAGCACCTTCGGCGACGTGTTCACCCCGTTCGATGTCCCGGCGCCGACGGCCGCCGCGCTGACCGTGGTGACGGGCGCCGGCGACGAGCGTCAGACGTCGTACGCCGACCTCACGACGCCACTCACCGACGCCGGCCGGCACTTCCTGGCCTCGCCGTCGCCGGAGCTTCTCGCCGGCGTCCTGGCGGGCGGCGGCAGCGTCGTGCTCGTGCGAGGCGACATGGAGGCCGCTGACCTGGCGCGCCTACTGGAGCAGGAGTCCGCGCAGCCTCGATGAGGCGTCGTCGCCAGGCGTGCACGAAGGTGGACGAAATTCGCCGAGGTGCACGGAAATCGCGAAGGTGGACGCGATTCGCGAATGTGGACGAAGATCGCCGATGGGGACGGGAATCGCAGGTAGGTCAGCTGACGCCGGCGTCGAGATCCTTGTTGTAACGGTCGATGATCTCCTTCATCGGCCCGTCGCCGACGAGGGTGCCGCCCTGCAGGTAGATGCCGCGCGTGCAGAAGCGCGTGAGGTCACCTTCGGAGTGGCTGACGAGGAACAGCGTGCGTCCCTCGGCGAGAAGCCCTTCCATCCGCTCGTAGCACTGCTCGCGGAAGGCACGGTCGCCGACGGCGAGCACCTCGTCGACGAGGAGGATGGGCTCGTCGAGCTGCGTGATGACGGAGAAGCCTAGCCGCACCTGCATGCCGGAGCTGAAGTGGCGGAACGGCAGGTCGAGCCCCCGCTGCACCTGCGGCCCGGCGAACTTGACGATGTCGTCGAATCGCTCGTCGACCGTCTCCTTCTTCATGCCGTGCAGGCCGGCCATGAGGTAGATGTTCTCGCGAGCCGACAACTCGCCGATGAAGCCACCGGTGAGTTCGATCATCGGGGCGACGCCCTCGTGGATGCGCGCTGAGCCCTCGTCGGGAAGCAAGGTGCCGGCGATCATCTTGAGCAGCGTCGACTTGCCGCCACCGTTGGCCCCGACGAGACCGACGGCCTCCCCACGGCCGACGTCGAACGAGACGTTGCGCAGCGCCCAGAACGTCTCCTTGTCGTAGGAGGTCTTGCGCTTGTAGATGATCTCGCGCAGCGACAGGTTGCGCTTGCGGCCCTTGAGGAACTCGACGCCCAGGTCGTCGACCTCGATGACCGGCTTGCCCTCGGGGGTCTGCCATTCGACGGGCATCTCAGATCTCCTTGAGGATCGCGGGCTCGAGCTTGCGGAACACCCAGGAGCCGAAGGCGAGCCACCCGAGCGAGAGGACGAAGGCGAAGATCCAGCTGTGCCAGTCGGGGCCGTGCTCGCTGACGAAGCCCGCCCGGTACATGTCGATGATGCCGGTGAGCGGGTTGATCTGCATGAGCGTCGTCGCCCAGCCGAACCCGTGCTGCGAGGCCTTCTCGGCGAGCAGATGGATCGAGTAGATGATGGGTGTCAGGTAGAACAGCACGCGCAGGATGATGCGGACGATCCGGATGAAGTCGTCGACGAGCGCTGCCACCGGGGCGATGACGAGGCCCATGCCCATGAGCAGGATGAACTGGATGAGCAGCGCCGGGATCCAGTACACCAGCTCCCAGCTGAGCTGCACCTCCCCGTTGGCCCAGTAGTAGAGCATGAATCCGATGAGGATCGGCAGTGACAGCAGGTGCTCGATGCCCTTGGAGATGACCACGCGCGCCACCCACAACTCGCGCGGAAGGTTCGTCGAGCGGACGAGCAACCGCTCCGCGTAGAGCGCTCGCGCGCTCTCGTTGATGACGTTGTTGAACCAGTTCCAGGCGAGCATGCCGGCGACGATGAAGAGCACGATCGGCACACCGTCGGTGTTCTTGAACCGCTGAGCCATCGGCTCACCCGGTGAGGGGTCGCTCGCCCAGATGACGCCGAAGACGAACGAGTAGACCAGCGCCATGGCGAGGGGGTCGATCAGGGTCCAGAGGTAACCCAACGCCGAGCGCGAATAACGCACGCGAAGGTCACGTCGGACGAGGGTGTCGAGCGTCGCTCGATGGTCCCAGATCCGCGCCAAGCGGTTCGATGAGTTCATGTCTTCCTTCATGCTGACCAGCTGCTTCGCCCACCGGCTCGAGGGCAGCGGCACCTGGCGGTGCCACGACGCAGGCATCTCAGCCTACCGAGCACGCGCTGGGAGTTCGCTCAGGCTCGCGGGGCCTGCCCCGGTTCGGCGGGTTCGAGCTCGACGCGGGAGGTGAGGAAGCCCAGGCCCCAGGCCAGGTGCATCGTCGCGAGCACGGCCGGCATGCGGACGACGACGGCCGCGTCGCGCCCGCGCGCCGCGTGCACGCCTCCGGCGGTGACGAGGGCCGCGTACCCGAGCGGCGCTGCGAGCGCCGGGCGCCAGAACGCGCCGAGCGCAGCACCCCCGACGACACCGACGACCGCGACGGGCGGCGCGAGATAGCGCAGGTTGATCGACCCCTTGTGCTGACGCGCGACGACGCGACGCCACATGCCGTACTCGAAGTACTGCTTGGCGAGCGCCTTGAAGCTCGCCCGCGGACGATAGGTGACGCGCAGTTCGGGGGTGAACCAGACGGTGCCGCCCGCGCGGCGGATGCGGTAGTTCATCTCCCAGTCCTGTGCCCGCGTGTAGCGCGGGTCGTACATCCCGACGCGCTCGATCCACTCGCGCGCGAAGTTGCCGAGGTAGACCGTCTCGACCGCGCCGGCGTCACCGCCTTGCTTGAACTTCACGCCCCCGACGCCGATCTTCGACTTCATCGCGCACTCGACGGCCTGCTCGAAGTCGGTCGTTCCCTCAGCGTCCATGATGCCGCCGACGTTCGCGGCGCCCGTCTCGGCGAGCAGCCGCTCGACCGTGCGCAGGTAGCCCGGCGAGAGGATGCCGTGGCCGTCGACGCGTACGAGGATGTCGTGGCGCGTCGCAGCGAGCGCGGCGTTGAGGCCGTCCGGCGTGCGGCCCGTGGGGTTCTCGACGAGGGTGATGCGATCGTCGGCGTCTGCGAGCTCGCGCGCGACGTCCCACGTTCGGTCGTGGCACGGCCCGATGGCGAGGACGACCTCGAGCGGGCCGTCGTATTCCTGCGCGAGGATGGCGCGCACCGACTCGGCGAGGTGCTTCTCCTCGTCGAGGATCGGCATGAAGACGGAGATGCCGCGACGTTCCCCGTCGTCGGCTCCGGCCGGTTGTGCGGCGGGCGAATGCTCATCTGACACGGAACGACGTCTCCTGATCGAGCTCGGTGCGCCGTCGGCGGCCCCGTCCTGGGCCCACGGCGGCGCGGATGCGTTCGTCAGCCTACCGGGGGCCAGGGCGCGGGCGGCGGGGCCCCGACCTGCTCGCCCCGCGTGGCGCTGCCCCGAAAATCACAGCGCAGTTGTCTAACCTCGAGGGGTGCCGCAGCCGAATGATCCCCGTGACCCTCGTCAGCCCCGCCCCCGCCCCGACGGGCATGGCGGCCCTCGCGAGCACGACGCGTTCGTCGTCGACACGCGCCGTTCGAAGGGCAATCGACGCGCGATGCCGAAGCGCGCTGACACACCGCGCGACGCCGAAGGTCCCCGCCGCGGGGCCGAACAACCTCAGCGGCGGCCCGACGCATCCCGTCGCGCGCCCGATGCCGACCGTGGGCCGGCCGCACCCCGTGACGCCGTCGCCCGACGTCCCCACCCACAGGAGCAGCTTCCGCCGCAGGAACGCCCGACGCCCGGCGGCAGGCCCCGAAACCAGGACGTCGCAGGAGCCCAGGCGATCCCCGTGCGCAGCGCGCGGCGCGACAACGCGGGCCCCGCAGGCCGTTGGAGCGATCCCCGCGCCTCGAACGCCCGCCCGACCGAGGCTCGCATCGGCGAGCGCCGTGACGGCGACGCCCGCACCGGTGACGGCCGCCCGGCGGGGCGTCTTCCGAGGCGTCCCGGTGGCGCTGCCGCGGCGGGCGCAGGTGCTGCAGGCGCTGCCGCGGCGGACGCAGGTGCTGCAGCCGCAGGTTCGGCGGGCGCAGGTGCTGCAGCCGCGGGTTCGGCGGGCGCAGGTGCTGCAGCCGCAGGTTCGGCGGGCGCAGGTGCTGCAGCCGCGGGTTCGGCGGGCGCAGGTGCTGCAGCCGCAGGTTCGGCGGCCTCCGCCGACGAGCGCCGCCGCACCTCACCCGACGCCCCGGACCGCGACTCGACCCGTGCCATGCCGCAGGAAGATGCCCCGGGCCGCGACTCCACGCGCGCCATGCCGCAGGAGGATGCCCCCCGCCAGGGCGTGCGACGTCGCGTCATCGGAGGTGGTGCGGCGGCCGGGGCCGCGGGCGCCGCCGCGTCCGGGCACGCTCGCGCCGCCGGTGTGAGGCCCGATGTCCGTGACGTCGACGCCCAGCGCGGCCCCCACCGCGACCTCCGTCCTGGCGGCCCTCACGGACCCGCCGGAGCCAGCGGCCCCGTCGGACAGGGCGGCCCCGTCGGACAGGGCGGCCCCGGCGCACAGGGTGGCCCCGGCGGGCCGGGCGACTCGGGCGAGGAACCGCCTCGTCCACGCGGCCGGTTCGGGCGCGGCAAGAAGATCGTCGCAGGGGTGCTCGTGCTGCTCCTGCTGTGGGTCGGCGGCCTCGTCTGGGCCGGCATGTCCGCGTGGGGCAAGGTGCAGAAGGTCGACGCGATCCCCTCGGAGCACCTCGCCGATTCGGGCGCGGGCCACAATACGCTCATCGTCGGATCAGACGGGCGCAGTGGCCTCACGACCGAGCAGAAGAAGAAGCTCGGCACGGGTGACGCGGAGGGCCAGCGCACCGACTCGATCATGATCCTGCACACGGGCGGCGACAAGCCGACCCTCATGTCGATCCCGCGCGACAGCTACGTCTCCATTCCGGGGCACGCGAAGAACAAGATCAACGCGTCGTTCTCGATCGGCGGCCCGCAGCTGCTCGTCAAGACGATCGAGACGAACACCGGCATCCACATCGACAACTACATGGAGATCGGTTTCGGCGGGTTCGCCTCCGTCGTCGACGCCGTCGGCGGTGTCAACATCTGTGTCGCCCGCGACATGAACGACCCCAAGGCCCACATCAACCTCAAGAAGGGGTGCCAGCAGATGGACGGGCCGACGGCCCTGGGGTACGTGCGAGCCCGTTATTCCGACCCGGAGGGCGACCTCGGGCGCGCCAAGCGTCAGCGTCAGTTCCTCGCGGCGCTCATGAAGGAGATCAGCTCGCCCTCCAACCTGCTCGTGCCGTGGAGGCTCAAGGGCCTCGGCGAATCGGGCGCGCAGGGGCTCTCGGTCGACAAGGGCATGTCGATGATGCAGGGCCTGCAGACGATGTGGAACCTCAAGAAGTTCTCCGGAGACGGCGGCAACTCCGTCGTCGTGCCCACCGGCAACGCGGCGCTGCCCACCCCCGCCGGCGAGGCCGTCGAATGGGACGCGACGCGTTCGGCCGAGCTGTTCAAGGCCATCAAGGAGAACGGCGACACCTCCTCCTTCGTCAAGAAGACGACGGCGAACTGAACCTCGTGACGGTGGCCTCACCCCGCTCGGGGTGGGGCCACCCTCGTCGGTCGGTGTCGCCTGAGAGCGGTGGGACGACGAGGCGCGTCGTCGGCCGGCGGGGAACAATCCACCCCAACTGGTGGTTGGTGCTGTCATTCATCCCCACGAAGGAGATCACCATGAAGATCGCAGTGTTCGGCGCCACGGGCATGCTCGGCTCGGCCATCGTCAGCGAGGGTGGCTCGCGCGGCCACGAGATCGTCAGCGTGTCGACGCGGCCCGGTGCGGGTGACGTCGTCGCCTCGATCGAGGACACGGACGCCGTCGTCCGCCTCGCGAAGGACGTCGACGCAGTCGTCGTCTCGGTGCCGCCCGCACGCTCGACGAGCGCCGAGGCGTGGCTCGCGGCGCACGAGCGTCTTGCGGCGACCCCGCTCGAGGCCCGCCTGTTCATGGTCGGCGGCGCCGGTAGCTCGCTCGACGCGAACGACCGTCCGCTGCTGGAGGGCGAGGATTTCCCCGCCGACTTCCGTCCCGAGGCGGAGGCCGCGAGCACGGCCCTCGCGATGTTCCGGAACGGTTCGCCCGAACCGACCTGGACGATTGTCTCCCCCGCTCCCGTCCTCGCCCCCGGCGAGCGCACGGGCCACTACGAGACGTCCGACGACCACATGATCGGCGTGAGCGTCTCGAGCCAGGATCTGGCCGTAGCGATCATCGACGAGCTCGAGAACCCCCGGCATTCGAACAAGCGGTTCGTCGTCTCCAACTGACGCCACTCCTGTCCGTGACGCGGCCGGCAGGACACCGGGTCGCCCCGTGAGGAAGAATATCGGTGCGTCGTCGCAGCGCGCGAGGCACGGAGGACGAGTGCGGGCCGCAGCTGAGGTCAGCTGCGGCCCGCACTCGTCGTCAGGGCTGGGTTCAGTAGCCCTTGAGTACCGCGCGGCCCATGACGAGACGCTGGATCTGGTTGGTGCCTTCGTAGATCTGCGTGATCTTCGCGTCGCGCATCATGCGCTCGACGGGGAAGTCCTTGACGTAGCCGGCGCCGCCGAGCAGCTGGACGGCGTCGGTCGTCACCTCCATCGCGACGTCGGAGGCGAAGCACTTCGCAGCGGCGCCGAAGAACGACAGGTCGGCGTCCTGACGCTCCGACTTCGCGGCCGCGACGTAGACCATCTGACGGGCCGTCTCGACCTTCATCGCCATGTCGGCGAGCATGAACTGGATGGCCTGGAACTCGGCGATGGCCTTGCCGAACTGCTGACGCTCCTTGACGTAGCCGACGGCGTAGTCGAGCGCGCCCTGCGCGATGCCGACGGCCTGCGCACCGATCGTCACACGCGTGTGGTCGAGGGTGCGCAGCGCGATCTTGAGGCCCTCGCCCTCGGCGCCGACGATGCGGTCGGCGGGGATGCGGCAGTTGTCGAAGTGCAGCTCGCGCGTCGGCGAACCCTTGATGCCGAGCTTGCGCTCGGGCTCACCGAAGCTGAAGCCCTCGTCGCTCTTCTCGACGACGAACGCGGAGATGTTGCGCCCGCGCTCACCCTCGGGGTCGGTGACGGCGAGGACCGTGTAGAACTCGGATTCGCCGGCGTTCGTGATCCACGATTTCTGGCCGTTGAGGACGTAGTGGTCGCCGTCGCGCTTGGCCTTCGTCTTCATCGACGCGGTGTCGGAACCGGCCTCGCGCTCGGACAGACCGTAGGAGAACATCGCCTCACCGGAGGCGAGCTTCGGTAGGTACTTCGCCTTGATCTCCTCGCCGCCGCCGAGGATGACGGGCATGGAGCCGAGCTTGTTGACGGCCGGGATGAGCGAGGAGCTCGCGCAGACGCGGGCCACCTCCTCGATGACGATGCACGTGCCGAGGGCGTCGATGCCCATGCCGCCGTACTGCTCGTCCACGTGCGGCGCCTGCATGCCGGCCTCTATCAGGGCGTCGAGGGCCTCCTGCGGGAAGCGCGACTTGTCGTCGACGTCGGCCGCGTGCGGCGCGATCTTGTTCTCGCAGACGGGGCGGATGGCCTCGCGGAGCGCCTCGTGCTCCTCGGAGATCTTGTAGAGGTCGAAGTCAGGGTTAGCAGCCATACCGGCATGCTACCCGCCAGTACGTCGCGGCGGCAGCCCCTCTCCGTCGATGTTGCCCGGGTTTCGGGGCGCCGGCGCCGCCAGGCCCGGGCAACATCGGGGCACTCAGGCCTGACGTCCGGCGACCTCGCGCCGCAGCGCCTCGCCCTTGGCGTGGGCCTCGTCGCGCAGGCTCGCCTGGAACTGCATCATCTGGGCGGCGATGCGACACGCCTCGTCCGAGTCACCGACGCCGAGGATGCGCGCCGCGAGCAGGCCCGCGTTGCGCGCACCACCGATCGAGACCGTCGCGACGGGCACGCCGGCGGGCATCTGGACGATCGACAGCAGCGAGTCCATGCCGTCGAGGTGTTTCAGCGGCACGGGCACCCCGATGACGGGGAGCGTCGTGACCGACGCGAGCATGCCCGGCAGGTGCGCCGCTCCCCCGGCGCCGGCGATGATGACGCGCAGGCCGCGCTCCGCGGCGCGGGTGCCGTACTCGACCATCTCGTGCGCCATGCGGTGCGCCGAGACGACGTCGGCCTCGTAGCCGATGCCGAACTCGTCGAGGACATCGGCGGCCGCGGACATCGTCGGCCAGTCCGAGTTGCTGCCCATGACGAGCCCGACGACGGGCGCCTTCGCCGGCTGCGTCGCGCTCGTGGGGGTCGTCGAGCTCGTGGCCGGGGTCGCCGAACCCGCAGCGTTCGTCGTCACGTCGGGGGTGGTCGCGTCGCTCATTCGGTCACCGTTCCTTGGAGGTAGTCACAGGCGTGGCGGGCTCGTGCGCGCAGGCCGACGAGGTCGTCGCCGAAGACGTTGACGTGCCCGATCTTGCGGCCGGGGCGCACACCCTTGCCGTAGAGGTGGATCTTGAGGCCGGGATCACGTGCCATGAGGTGCTTGTAGGTGGGGTACAACTCCTCGTACTCGCCGCCGAGCACGTTGCCCATGACCGTCCACGGTGCCCGCGCGCGCGTGTCGCCGAGGGGCAGGTCGAGGACGGCGCGTAGGTGCTGCTCGAACTGACCGGTGACGGAGCCGTCCATCGACCAGTGTCCCGAGTTGTGCGGGCGCATCGCGAGCTCGTTGACGACGAACTCGCCGCCGCCGACGTCGAACAGCTCGACGGCCATGACGCCCGTGACGTCGAGTTCGCGCGCGATCGTGATGGCGGCGGAGGTGATGCGTTCGGCAGCGTCGTCGCTCAGGTCCGGGGCGGGGGCGAGGACCTCGGTGCAGATGCCGTCGACCTGAACGGTCTCGACGACGGGCCACACGGCGACCTGGCCGCTCGGGCTGCGCGCGATCATGACGGCGATCTCCCGCTCGAACGCGACGGCCTCCTCCGCGAGCAGCGGCGCGCCGTCAGCCTGCGCGAACCAGGCGTCCGCGTCGTCGGGGGTGCGCACGAGCATGACGCCCTTGCCGTCGTACCCGCCCGTCGGGGTCTTGAGCACGAGCGGCCAGCCATGCTGTTCGCCGAACGCGCTCAACTCGTCGCTCGTGGAAACGGGAGCCCAGGCGGGGCACGGCACGTCGAGGTCGCTGAGGCGCTGACGCA
This sequence comes from Dermacoccus nishinomiyaensis, assembly GCF_900447535.1. Classification (NCBI taxonomy): domain Bacteria; kingdom Bacillati; phylum Actinomycetota; class Actinomycetes; order Micrococcales; family Dermacoccaceae; genus Dermacoccus; species Dermacoccus nishinomiyaensis. The sequence goes on from NZ_UFXX01000002.1 coordinate 314,231, forward strand.
TCGCGAGCTTGTCCTGGGCGAAGCGCAGCGCACTCGGGCGCGGGTGCAGCGCGACGCCGTCGGCCTCGAGCGCAGCGAGCACGTCGGCGGGCACGTGCTCGTGATCGAACGTCACGACGTCGCACCCGCGTGCCCACTCGCGCACCTGCTCGGCGTCGCGGTAGTCACCGACAGGCGCATGCGGCACGACGAGCGCGGCTGCGGCGTCGTCGGACTCGGCGAAGACGGACAACGTCAGCGCGAGCTCGGCCGCGGGGGCGGCACACATGCGGGCGAGCTGGCCGCCGCCGATGATGCCGACGACGGGAAATCCGCCCGGCGCGCGGCGCGCCTCGCGGGCGGGCTGGGTGTCGGGCGTCGCAGCGTCCGGCTCGGTGGCGTTGCGCGCATGGGGCTGGGGTTGGTTCACGCGCCAAGATTATCCGGCGGATTCGTCACGCGCGTGGCGCGGTCGTCAGGCGGGCGTCGCCGGGTGGGCGAGGCCCACCCCCACCGACTCGAGGGCCTCGCCCTCGCGCCGCGTCAGGACGAAGCCCGCGCCGCGCACCGTCTCGATCTGCCACTGCCCGCCCGTCGCGACCCGCAGCTTGGGGCGCAGCTTGGCGATGTGCATGTCGACCGCCTTGGGTGTGCCACGCCACTGGCCCGTCCACAGCGCCGCCTCGAACTCTGCGCGACTGACGACGTCATCCCGCCCGACGAGCACCCCCATGACGATGGCTTCCTTCGCGGTCATCACCGCCCGCCCGCCGGCGCCGACAAGCTCGCGCCGCGCCGCGTCCACGTGGGGTGGGCTCCCCTCGGCGGCGTTCGCCACCAGCCGCGGTCCGCCCTGCGCCCGGTTGACCCGGCGCACCGCGGCGCTGACCCGCGCTTCGAGCTCCGCCGGCGTGATCGCGCACGAGATGACGTCGTCGGCCCCCGCGTCGAGCAGCGCGACGGTCGCGGCCGCGCGTTCGACGTCCCCGACGAGCGCCGCGTCGTCGAGCACAGCGACGAACGCCACACCCGGATGCCGGCGGGAAGAGGTGCGCACGGCGGCGGCGCTCTCGCGCACCCCGTCGGGCGCGGCCGTGGCGCCGCCGCCCAGGTCGGCGTCGCCGTCGACGCGGCGGCAGTTCGCCGCGAAGACGATGCACGCGGTCGCCGTTCCGACGGATTCGGGCGTCACGGTTTCGAGCGTGCCCTCCACGGTGCGGACCGAGAGGTGTGCTGCGTGGCTCATGCGCATGAGAGCCGTGTCGTCGCCGAAACCCCCGCGGGCGACCAGGACGTCGTTCATGAGCACGACTATAGGCAGCCCGGCATACCCTGCGGTGCCTTGCGGACCGACGAATTGTCAGTTGCCCATCCAGCCGACTTGACAGAAATGTATACAGCAGGGCTTTGTCGCCGAATCGTCACCTGGCGTTCACCCGCAGGCGTCCGACGCCCGATCCGTCCAGCAGGATTCGTCCTGAGCAGAGTGCTTCAGAAAGGTCCGTCAGAGCAGGATCCAGGCCGCGCTGAGGCCGATACCCGCGAGTTCCAACGGTTCGTGCGCGCGCAGCGTCGACTCCGGGTCGTGACGCAGCGCGTCGGCCGTTGCCTCGTCGACGAGGATCTGACTCGCCGCGGCGGCGTTCGTCAGGCGTGCGGCGCGGTTGACCGTCGTGCCGTAGATGTCGCCGAGACGCGCGAGCACACGACCCGTCGACAGACCCACGCGCATCTGCGGCAGCAGGTCGTCGACCTCCGACATCTCCTTGAGCGCACGCGCGATGCGCGAGGCGCCCTCCGGGTCCTGGTGCGAGAAGAGGATCTCGTCACCGACCGTCTTGACGACGGCGCCCCCGTGCTCGCTGACGATGTCCGAGGCGACCGCCTCGAACCGCGTGACGAGCGCCGCGAGATCACTCTCACTGAGCTGACGCGCGAGGCGCGTGAAGGAGACGAGGTCGGCGAAACCGACGGTGCGCACGACACCGAGGTGCGTCTCGGGCTGCGCGTCTGCCAGCAGGCGCGCGAGGGCGACGCCGACGTTGCGGCGCCACACGTAGAGGAGCAACGGCTCGAGGTCGTCGACGAGGCTCGCCATCTCCTCCGCTGCGGCGCGGGCGAGGGGCTTGCCGCCGCGCGGGCCGCCGTCACGCTGCGCGAGCATGTCGACGACGAGTTGCACCTGCCACATCGCGAGTCGATCGGTCGTGCGCCCCAGCGCACGCGCCAGCCCGAGGAGGGTGTCGACGTCGAGATCGTGCGCGGCCGTCATCGCGGACACCGCGCGCAGGGCGTCGAGGTCGGTGTCGGAGAACGCGACGTCCGCCTCACGCGAGTTGGCGAAACCGAGAGCGCGCCACACGCGACGGGTGTCGTCGGCGTCGACCCCGGCGTGCGTCGACAGGTCACGGCGCTTGTAGCGGCGCGGCGCGCCCATGAGGCGTCGCTCGACCGCGTCGATGAACATCGAATCGTCGGAATCGAGGTGGGACACCGGGTCAGCCATCACGTCTCGCCTTCTGCCTCGTACCGATCACTCGTCGGCGTTCCGCCCGTGTGGCTCGCCGGCCTCCGCGCGGCCGCCCAGGCGGGCATGCACGACGTCCGCCACCGAGTACGCCATCGTAGGCGCTGAGCCTGGACGCTCGCCGGGAGCGGTCGTCACGAGCCGCCCGCCGTCGTCGATGCCGACGCCTCGCCGCCGCGCCACCTTGCCGTCGGGGGTGTGCACGTCGACGAGGCTGCCGATCGTGCGACAGTGTCGACGCACGCTCTCGCGGGCGGCCGCGAGCACCACGGGTTCGCACCAGGCACGCGCGGCACGGGCGACGTGCGCAGCGACGGCCGCGAGCACCTCGTCACGCGCGGCGTCCAACCCGACGAGTGACGTCGACGTCGCCGTGTCGACGGGCAACTCGCCGCGCTGCTGAGCCACGTTCACCCCGACGCCCGCGACGACGAGGTTGCCCGACGCCACCTGACACAGGACGCCGGCGACCTTGCGCCAGTCGCCGCTCGCCCCGCCGGTGCCCGGGCCGGCGTCGGCGTCGGCGCCGCTCTCGACGCCGTCGTCATCCCACACCAGGACGTCGTTGGGCCACTTCGTGACGAACTCGACGTCCGCCCCGCGCTCGTCGGCCAGCTGCGCGAGGGCGGCGCGCACGGCGTCACCGACGAACAACGGCACCCAACCCCACGTCGCCGCGTCCCGTGGCAGCGGCAGCGTCATCGAGACGGTGACGGCGGCGCCCGCGGGCGTCACCCAGGCCCGATCGAGGCGTCCGCGCCCGGCGCGCTGGCGATGGGCGGCCACGAGGTGCCAGCGCTCGGCGGCGTCGAGGGCGACCACATTCGTCGAATCGACCTCGTCGAACAGGTCGACGCGAGCCCACCCGTCGGCACGCAGATCCCGCGCCATCCCTGGCGAAAAGGCTACTGACGAGTTCGTGTTCGAGGTCACGTGACAAGGTTAGGCTGTCGCCCATGACGCTCGACGACGTGCCCCCGGACACCTCCCTCGATCTGCACACCACGGCCGGAAGGTTGAAGGATCTGGCGAACCGCACGGAGGAGGCGGTGCACGCCGGTTCGGCCCGCGCGGTGGAGAAGCAGCACGCCAAGGGCAAGCTGACGGCTCGTGAGCGCGTCGAACGGCTGCTCGACGAGGGCTCGTTCGTCGAACTCGACGCCCTCGCGCGTCACCGCTCGACGCAGTTCGGGCAGGACAAGAACCGCCCCTACGGTGACGGCGTCGTCACCGGCTACGGCACGGTCGACGGGCGCACGGTCTGCGTGTTCAGTCAGGACTTCACGGTCTTCGGCGGCTCCCTCGGTGAGGTCTTCGGCGAGAAGATCTGCAAGGTCATGGATCTCGCGATGAAGCTCGGCGCACCCGTCATCGGCATCAACGACTCGGGCGGCGCGCGCATCCAGGAGGGCGTCGTCGCGCTCGGTCTCTACGCCGAGATCTTCCGTCGCAACGTGCACGCGAGCGGTGTCATCCCGCAGATCTCGCTCGTCATGGGCCCCTGCGCCGGTGGCGCCGTCTACTCCCCCGCGATCACCGACTTCACCGTCATGGTCGATCAGACGTCGCACATGTTCATCACCGGCCCTGACGTCATCAAGACGGTGACGGGTGAGGACGTCGGCTTCGAGGAGCTCGGCGGCGCGCACACGCACAACTCGCGCTCCGGCGTCTCGCACTACATGGCGAGCGACGAGGACGACGCGATCGAGTACGTCAAGGCGATGCTCGGCTACCTGCCGAGCAACAACATGGACCCGGGGCCCTCGTTCGAGGTCACCGCCGACCTCGAGATCACCGACGCCGACCGCGCGCTCGACACGCTCGTGCCCGATTCGGCGAACCTCGCCTACGACATGAACGACGTCATCGCCGCCGTCGTCGACCCCGCGGATCCTGACGATGCGGGCTCCGGCCCCGACTTCCTCGAGGTGCAGCCGCTGTTCGCACCCAACATCATCTGCGGGCTCGCGCGCGTCGAGGGGCACAGTGTCGGCATCGTCGCGAACCAGCCGGCTCAGCTCGCCGGCACGCTCGACATCAACGCGAGCGAGAAGGCGGCGCGTTTCATCCGCTTCTGCGACTCGTTCAACATCCCGATCCTCACGCTCGTCGACGTGCCCGGCTTCCTGCCCGGTACCGACCAGGAGTGGGGCGGCATCATCCGCCGTGGCGCGAAGCTGCTCTACGCCTACGCGGAGGCGACGGTGCCGCTCGTCACCGTCATCACGCGCAAGGCGTACGGCGGTGCGTACGACGTCATGGGGTCCAAGCACCTCGGCGCCGACATCAACCTCGCGTGGCCGACGGCGCAGATCGCCGTCATGGGTGCGCAGGGCGCGGCCAACATCGTGTACCGCAAGGAGCTGACGGCGGTCGCCGAGAACGGCAGCGCCGAGGACGTCGAGAAGCGTCGCGCGCAGCTCATCGCCGAGTACGAGGACACGCTCGCCAACCCGTACATCTCAGCCGACCGCGGCTACGTCGACGCGGTCATCCCGCCGCACGAGACGCGCGTCCAGGTCGTCAAGGCGTTGCGGGCGCTGCGTCACAAGCGCGAGGACCTGCCGCCCAAGAAGCACGGAAACATCCCGCTGTGAGCGAGGCAACCGAGAGCCCGCGCCCGACGATCCGGTTCGTCAGCGGCGCGCCGACCGACGAGGAGATCGCCGCCGTCACTGCTGTCGTCCTGGCGCGAGCGGCTGCGGCGTCGGGCACTGAATCACCCGCCCCGGTGCGTTCCATGTGGGGACGCCCCGCGCACGTCCGCCACGCCCGTCCGCGCAGTTGGGCCGAATCGCGCCTGCCGCGCTGAGGCTCGCCTTCGGCGGATGATCGTTGCCCGGAATCGCGTCAGAGATGCGGCGATTGCGGGCAATGACGCTCAGCGCAGCTTGGCTTCGAGCTTGGCCTGGTAGCGCGGCGCCAGCACGCCGGCCGCGACGACGCGTTCGATGATCGCGCGGGCACCGCCGGTGTAGGCGCGGAACACGTCGACGACGGTGACGCCGTGCTCGGGCATGTCGACGACGTCGACCATGTCGCCCGCCGTGATCGTTCCGGGCTCGACGACGCGGGTGTACGCGCCGGGCCGTCCGTGGTCGGTGAAGCGCTTGACCCAGTGCGGCTCGTCGATCGCCCAGGCGAAGGTTCGGCAGGGAACGCGGGGGCCGGTCACCTCGAGCAGCGCCGTGCCCATGCGCCAGCGGGTGCCGATGACGGCGTCGTCGACGCGGACGCCCCGCGTCGTGACGTTCTCGCCGAAGGCCCCGTCGGGAATCGAACGCCCCAGCTCGGCGCCCCAGTGGTCGAGCTCCTCACGCGCGACCACGTACACCGCCTGCTCGCTGCCCCCGTGATGCTCGAGATCACCGACGTGGTCACCGCTGACGCCGCTGCGACCACCCGCCTCGCGCGTGCCGGGGTCGGCGACGCCGATGCTCGCGACGGGTCGCTTGCGCATCCCCGTGAGGTGCTTCTTCGCATCCCACACCTCTGGTCGGCCGATCTGGACACCGACGACGACGAGCTCTCCACCTGCGGTGGGTGACGTGGCGTCGGCCCGCGCCGCTGAGGTGGAAGCCAAGTCCGTGGACGCCGCGGTGGAGCTCGCGGACTCCGCCGAGCCGGATGTCGGTGACGCGGCCGTCGTCGCGGTGGATTTCGCCTGCTCCTCCGAGCCCGATGCCGAGGCCTCGGCCGACGCCCTCTGCCCCGCTGCCGCTGCCTTCACAGCACCCGCCGCAGCGGGCCGGGCGTCAGGATCGGCGTGAGATGGACTCATCGGCGGCGTCGTCATGGGCGTCAATGTACTTGCGCGCTGTGACGTGCGTCGCGTTGGATCGGTACATGAGCACCTCGAGCGAGCCCCGCGCCACGACCCGTCTCGACGAGATCGCGGACGGCTACCTCGACGCGTCCGTCGCGCTGTCGCCGATCGAGGCAACGGCGCTCGGCATCCCGGGCCAGGATCATCTGCTCGACGACTTCTCCCCCGACGGTTACGCGGCCGCGTCCGATCTGCGTCGCTCGACGTTGTCGGCGCTGCGCACCGCGTCGGCGCAGGACGACGTGGACGCCGTGACGCTCGCCGCGCTGCAGGAGCGCCTCGAGCTCGCCGAGGAGATCCATGACGCCGGCTACGACCTCGCCGACCTCAACGTCATCGCGTCGCCGCTGCAGATGATGCGCGACACCTTCGACCTCATGCCGACCGACAGCGACGAGGACTGGGAGACGATCGCGCACCGGCTGCGCGCCGTCCCCGAGGCGCTCGACGGCTGGTTCGCGTCGCTCGATCACGCCGCGTCGCAGGGCATCGTCGCGGCGCAGCGCCAGATCGAACGCTGCAGCGAGCAATGCGCCGAGCACGGCGGACGCGACGGGTACTTCCTCTCGCTCGCCGAGCGCGCCGCCGTCGAGGGTGGTGGCGATGCCAGCGCGGTGCAGGACGAGGTGCGCGAGGCTGCCGCGCTCGCCGCGCGGGCCTACGCCGACGCAGGGGCGCGGCTGCGCGACGAACTGCTGCCGCGCGCGCCCGAGCACGACGGGGTGGGGCGTGAGCGGTACGCGCTGCACAGCCGCGAGTTCCTCGGCGCGCGAGTCGACCTCGAGGAGACCTACCGCTGGGGTCAGGACGAACTCGCGCGCATCACCGACGAGATGTCGCGCCTCGCCGAACGCATCGCGCCCGGCGCCGGCGTCAAGGGCGCGATGGCCGCCCTCGACGCCGACGACGCGTACGCCCTGCACGGCACCGACGCGCTGCGCGCCTGGATGCAGGCGAGCGCCGACGCCGCCGTCAGCGCTCTGGCGGACACGCACTTCGACATCCCCGACCCGGTGCGTCGCATCGAGTGCATGATCGCGCCCACGTCCTCGGGCGGCATCTACTACACCGGCCCGAGCGAGGATTTCTCCCGCCCCGGACGCATGTGGTGGGCGGTGCCGAAGGGCGTCGAACGGTTCGGCACGTGGCGCGAACTGACGACCGTCTACCACGAGGGCGTCCCCGGCCATCACCTGCAGATCGGGCAGACGATGTACCGCTCGGGCCTGCTCAACCGGTGGCGCCGCATGGGGTCGTGGACATCCGGGCACGCGGAGGGCTGGGCCCTGTACGCCGAGCGCCTCATGGACGAGCTCGGCTTCCACACGGACGACGCCACCCGCCTCGGCATGCTCGACGGGCAGTCGCTGCGCGCCGCGCGCGTCATCGTCGACATCGGCGTGCACTGCGGTTTCGAGGCTCCCGCCGAGGTTGGTGGGGGCGCCTGGACGTACGACAAGGCGTGGGCATTCCTGTCGGCGCACGCCGACATGGCCGAGGGCTTCCTGCGCTTCGAGCTCGACCGCTACCTCGGCTGGCCGGGGCAGGCGCCGTCGTACTCGATCGGCGAGCGCCTGTGGCTGTCGCTGCGCGAGGAGACGCGTCGTCGCGAGGGCGCAGCCTTCGACCTCAAGGCCTTCCACCGTCGCGCCCTCGACATCGGCGGCGTCGGCCTCGACGTCCTGCGCGACGCCATCCTCGCCCCCTGACCCACCTGCGATTCCTATCCACCTTCGCGATTCGCGTCCCCATCGGCGAACCGCGTCCACCTTCGCGCCTCTGAGCGAATGTGAACGAAAAACGCAGATGGGGCGGGCCCCATGCGTGCCTGACGGGGTGGGAGCGGGGGCGCCGGTAGGCTGGCGGCAAGCCGATGTCCCCAACCTTCGGAGCGCTACGCCACCATGTCGCCCACCCAGTCGAGCCTCGCCACGACCTCGCCCTACTCGATCGTCGCCGTCGACGCTGACGAGTTCGTCCGGACGATCCACGACGCGGGCGCGCGCGTGCCCGTCGAGCAGTCGCCCGAGTGGGCGCGCTACGACGATTCGCTGCCGGGCCGCCGTCACTGGCGCTACCTGCTCGTCCACGACGCCGCGGGCGCCCACGTCGCCGCACTGAGCCTGACGGAGTTCGCCGGCCGCGCGCTCGTGCAGCTGTGGGGCAAGTTCGCCCCGATCTGGCTGACGCACGCCGCGCCCAGCGCCGCTGAGGAGCGTGCCCTGCGCGACGCCCTGGCCGCGTACGTCAAGGCCGAGCACCCCAAGGCGGCACTCGTCCGCCTGCACGCCACGCACGCGGCGCCCGACCTCACCGAGCCGCTCACCGAGGTCTTCTACGACCGTACGCTCGTGCTCGACCTCTCGCTCAGCGAGGACGAGCTGATGGTGTCGATGTCGAAGAACGGCCGCCGTGACCTGCGGTACGGGCTCAAGAACGACGCCCTGGTCTTCACCGACGAGACGGGCATCAGCGAACAGGACTTCGCTGAGCAGGTCTTCCCCGTCTTCACCGAGACCGCCGAACGCGGCCACTTCGACCTGCGTCCCGCGCAGTTCTACTTCAACATGCTCTCCCAGCTCGGCCCCGACATCTGCCGCCTCTACACGGTGCGAGACACCTCTGCGGGCGGCGCCGTCGTCGCGTGGGCGCTCGTCACCATCTATGACGGCGAGGCGCGCTACTTCTACGCCGCGACGAGCGCGGCCGCCCGCAAGAGCTTCGCTGCCAACCGCATGGTCTGGGAGTGCATGCTCGCGGCGAAGAGCCGCGGCGCGTCGACGTTCGACTTCATGGGTCTTGGCAGCGACCGCGCGCCCGCGCTCAGCTCGCTCGACGGTTTCAAGCTCAAGTTCGGCAAGGACGGCGCGCGTGACGTCCCGGGCCCGTGGGATCTCGTCGTGCGCCCGCAGGTGCTCTCCGCGTACCGTGCGTCGACGAAGGCCAAGGCCCTCGTGCGTGACGCCCGCAGCAAGGGTCCGAGCACCGTTCACAGCCTGCCGTCGCGGACGATGCGCACCGCCTCGTGCGCCGCCACCGCCCTCGCCGCGAAGGTCGCCGGCCCCGCACGCGGTGCGACGCCGGGTCAGGGCGGCACTCCCGCGGTGCTGCCGGTCGTGCTCGACTTCACCCTCTCGGGCTACGCCCTGGCGCGCGCGTTCCACGAGCGTTACGGCCTGACGAGCGTCCTCGTCGTCCCGTTCACGACGGGCGCGACGGCCGACTCAACGCTGTTCCACGACACGCGAGAACTCGGGTTCGCCGCGATCAACGACCACGACCTCGTCCTCACCGAGATCCGCCGTATCGCCGCTGAGAACCCCGATCTGACGATCATTCCGCTGACGAACAACGACGGCTACGTGCAGTCGTTGTCGGCGAAGCGCGACACGCTCGGCACCAACGTCGTCGTGCCACACGAGAGCCCCGCGATGCTCGAGCGCATCTCCGACAAGAACCACTTCAACGCCGTCTGCGCCGAGGCGGGCGTCGCGACGCCGGGCACCGTCGTCCTCGACTTCGCCACCGGGCGCCCGAGCGCCGACGACGTCACCTTCCCCTACCCGATCATCGTCAAGCCCGCCGATTCGGCACTGCACAACGCCTTGTCGATGCCGGGCAAGAAGAAGCTGTACGAGGTCGACTCGCGCGACGAGCTCGACGCGCTCATCACCCGCCTCGTCGACGCGGGCTTCACCGGCGAGATGCTCGCGCAGGATCTCATCCCCGGCGACGAGATCCTGTCGGTCACGATGTACCGCGCGAAGAACGGCGAGATCACGCTGGCGCGCACGTCGCGGGTGCTCCTGCAGGATCCGCGTCCGGCCTACCTCGGCATCCCCGACGTCCAGGTCGTGCAGGACATGCCCGACGTCGTCGAAGCCTCGCGCCGCATCCTCGAGACGGCCGACTATCACGGCTTCGCCAACCTCGACGCCATCCGCGACCCGCGTGACGGTTCCGTCAAGTTCTTCGAGGTCAACCCGCGCTACGGACGCAACTGCTACTACGCCACCGGTTCGGGGGCGAACGTCGCCGAGCAGCTCGTCAGCGACCTCGTCGAGAACTCCCCCGTCACCGCGCCGGCGCCGTCCGACGACCTCGTCTACACCGTCCTGCCGCCGCAGACCATCGCGCGTCTGCTGCCGAAGGGCGCAGAGCGCGACGCCGCCGCGGCGCTCGTCAAGCGCGGACGCTGGGCCGACCCGCTCAAGTACGACGGGGAGCGCAACCCGAAGCACAAGGCGTACGCGCAGATCGCGGCGTGGAACCACGTGCGCGCCTACCGCGGCGCGCCGCGCATCGTCGGGGGCTGACGCCGCACGCAGTCTGTCGCTCACCCACTCGCCGCCCGGTCGAGCCCGGCATCGGTCCTCACTGATGCCGGGCTTCGTCATGCTCGCGCCGGCCGCGCCACAACCCTCCCCGTCCGAGACGCAACGAGAGCTGCATCACGTCGATGTGACCTGCATCATGTACAGTTTGGTCTGACCAATAATGGTCCGACCAAAGCTGAGCCAGCCTCCCCACCCCGCAAGGAGTCCGCGTGATCACCTACACCGCGACCCCCGACGCCGTCGGCGACAGCCTGGCGCTGTCCGCTCTCGTGGGCTCGTTGCCCCTCCTCACGTTCTTCGCGATGCTGTTGATCGCCAAGGCCAGCGCCTACGTCGCAGGCCTCGCGAGCCTCGTCGTCTCGCTCGTCATCGCCGTCGTCGCGTTCGGCATGCCGACACACCTCGCCCTGCTGTCGGCGACACAGGGCGCCGTCTACGGTCTCGTGCCGATCGTGTGGATCGTCGTCATGGCGCTGTGGTTCTACCGGGTCACCGTCATCTCGGGCCGCTTCAACGACCTGCGCTCGATCTTCGACGCGATCGGCGGCGGCGACATTCGCATCCAGGCCATGCTCATCGCGTTCTGCTTCGGCGGCCTTCTCGAGGCCCTCGCCGGGTTCGGCGCGCCGGTCGCCATCACGGCGACGATGGTGCTCGCCCTCGGGCTCAAGCCGCTCAAGACGGCCGTCGTGTGCCTCATCGCGAACACGGCGCCGGTGGCGTTCGGCGCCGTCGCCATCCCGATCACGACCGCCGGGAACCTGACGGGCCTCGACCCCGCGCACATCGGTGCCGTCGTCGGCCACCAGGCACCGTTCTTCGCGATAGCCGTTCCCTTCTTCCTCATGATGATCATCGACGGCAAGCGCGGGCTCGTCCAGGCGTGGCCCGCTGCGCTCGTCACCGGTGGCGCGTTCGCGATCGCGCAGTGGTGGTGTTCGACGTACTTCTCGTACGAGTTGACGGACGTCGTCGCCTCGCTCGTCGGGCTCGCGGCCGCCATCGTCCTGCTGCGCTTCTGGAAGCCCAAGGGCGCCGACGACGTGCGTCGCAGCCTCGACATCGAAGCGCCCGTTCCCGCCGAGGCGCTCAGCGCCTCCCGCATCTGGATGGCCGTGCTGCCCTATCTGCTCGTCGTCGTCGTGTTCGGCATCGCGAAGCTGTGGAAGCTGGGCGTCGACATCCCTGCGAAGCTCAGCGCCACCGACGTCAAGATTCCCTGGCCGGGCCTCAACGGCGAGCTCGTCAACGCCAAGGGCAAGTCGATCTCCTCGACCGTCTACACGCTGCAGTGGCTGTCGAGCCCGGGCACGCTGCTGTTCCTCACCGGGCTCATGGTCGCGATCGTCTACTCCCTGCGTGACGGCGGCGGCCGCTTCCCGCTCACGCTGGGTGAGGCGTTCAAGGAGATCGGGCGTTGCTTCTACACGATGCGCTTCTCGGCGCTGACGATCGCGTCGGTGCTCGCGCTCGCCTACGTCATGAACTTCTCCGGCCAGACCATCGCGATCGGCACGTTCGTCGCCGGGCTGGGCGCGTGGTTCGCGTTCCTGTCGCCCGTGCTCGGCTGGGTCGGCACCGCCGTCACCGGCTCGGACACCTCGGCGAACGCCCTGTTCTCGACGCTGCAGCAGACGGCCGCGGAGAAGGCCGGGCTCGACCCGCACCTCATGACGGCGGCCAACACCTCCGGTGGAGTCGTCGGCAAGATGATCTCGCCACAGTCGCTGGCCATCGCGGCGACAGCCGTCGGCCTGCAGGGCAAGGAGTCGAAGATCTTCCGCGCCGTCGTGCTGTGGTCGCTCGGCATGCTGCTCGTGCTGTGCACGCTCGTCTACCTGCAGGCGCACGCCCTGTCGTGGATGCTGCCCTGAGTCACCTCATCCTCTGAGCCCCGCATGACGGCCGGACGTATTCTGCGGATCCGCTCGCCATCCGCGACAATGTCGACGTGCACATCGCTCTTCCCATCTTCCTGCTCGTCGCGACGACGATCAGTGTCTCCGTCCTCGCGCGCCGCGTCGGCCTGTCGGCGCCGCTGCTGCTCGTCGCCATCGGCGCGGTGGCGTCGTACCTGCCGCAGGTCCCCGAGGTCCACGTCGACTCCGAAGTGATCCTGCTCGGGTTCCTGCCGCCACTGCTGTACGCGACGGCGATCCGCACCTCGATCATCGATCTCAAGCGCGACGTGTTCCAGATCGTCCAGCTGTCGATCCTGCTCGTCCTCGTGACGGCGTTCGCCGTCGGGCTCGTCTCGTGGTGGCTCATGCCCGTCGGGTTCGCCGCCGCGATGGCGCTCGGCGGTGTCGTCGCTCCCCCGGACGCCGTCGCCGCGACCGCCGTCGCCCGCCGCATCGGGTTGCCGCGACGTCTCGTCGCCGTCCTCGAGGGCGAGTCGCTCTTCAACGACGCGACGGCCCTCGTCACCGTCGGCACCGCCGTGAGCGCGCTGACGGGGTCGTTCTCGGCGAGCAGGGCCGGCCTCGCCTTCGTCATCGCGGCGCTCGGCGGCATCGTCATCGGTGTCATCGCGTTCTACGTCGTGGAGTTCGTGCAGAAGCACATCCGCGACGCCGTGACGAGCGTCGCGATCAGCATCATCACGCCGTGGGTCGCCTACCTCCCGGCGGAGGCGATCAAGGCATCTGGTGTCATCGCCGTCGTCGTCACCGGCGTGCTGCTCGGCTTCAAGGCGCCGTACTACAACACGGCGCAGGCGCGGGTCGCATCGCGGATGAACTGGAACTCGATCCAGTTCCTGCTCGAGAACATGGTGTTCCTGCTCATCGGCCTGCAGGTGTCGATGATCATCGACCAGGTCCAAACATCGGACCTCGGCCTCGAACGCACCAGCCTGTACGCGGTCGCCGTCCTCGTCACCGTCATGCTCGTGCGGCCGATGTTCATCATCGCTGCGACCTGGCTCGGCAAGGTCTCGCGCTGGGATTCGCGCCCCCTCAGCCTGCGCGAGGGCGCCGTCGCCGGCTGGGCGGGCATGCGCGGAGTGGTGACGCTCGCCGCCGCGTTCCTGCTGCCGCCCGAGACGCCGCACCGCGAGTCGCTCGTCTTCATCGCGCTCGTCGTGACGATCGGCACGCTCGTCATCCAGGGCTTCACCCTCGGCCGCGTGGCCAACCTCATGAAGCTACGCGCGCCCGACCCGCGTGAGGACGCCCTCGCGCGCGCCCAGGTCATGCAGGCCTCCGTCGATGCCGGTGAGGCGGCGATGCGCAAGGCCCTCGCGGACGACCCGGAACTGGCGGACACCCCCGAGGCAATCATCAAGTCGCTGCAGAAGCAGGGCATGCGCCGCGCGAACCTGCAGTGGGAACTGCTCGGCAACAACGACACGATGGGACCGACGCAGCAGTACCGCATCCTGCGTCAGAAGATGATCGACGCCGAACGCGAGAAGGCGCTCGAGATGCGTAACGAGGGCCGCGTCGACCACGAGGTCATCGACAGCATCATGATGCAGCTCGACATCGAGGAGTCGATGATCGTCACCGCCGAGGAGCGCGACGCCGGGCTGCGCGATGCAGGCCCGCTGCTCACGCCGGAGGTTCGTCAGGGCGGCTGCGAACACCTGGAGAAGGCCGCGCGCGACGACGCCTCACCCCAGTCGCACGACGGCTGCCAGGGCTGCCTGGAGGAGGGTCGGACGTGGCTGCACCTGCGCATGTGCACCGAGTGCGGGTACGTCGGCTGCTGCGACTCCTCCGCCGGTCAACACGCGACGAAGCATTTCCGCGCGACCGGTCACCCCGTCATGCGCTCGTTCGAGGCGGGCGAGGAATGGCGTTGGTGCTTCGTCGACAACCTGCCGGGCTGACGGGCGTCCGGCCCGCCTCACCGCGCCGATATTCTTGAGCCCATGACCGTCCTCGTGCTCGCCTCGAAGTCCCCCGCCCGCCTCGCGACCCTGCGCAGCGCCGGCATCGAACCGTTCGTCCTCGTCTCCGACGTCGACGAGGACGCTGCCGTGGTCGCCGCCCGCGCGCAGCACGACGGGCCGGACGAACTCGCCGCCGAGGACGTGGCGCTGCTGCTCGCGAACGCGAAGTGCGAGGCCGTCGCGTCGGTGCTCGCGCAGGACGAGGTTCCGGCCGAGACGCCCGACGCGTTCATCGAGGACGGCGGCATCATCCTGGGGTGCGACTCGGTGCTCGAGTTCGACGGTGCGATCCTCGGCAAGCCCGCGGACGCCGCCGACGCCCGCGCGCGCTGGCAGGCGATGCGGGGGCGCAGCGGCACCCTGCACACCGGTCACTGGATCGTCGACGACCGTGTCGAGGGCACCGGCGCGACGTTCGGTGCCGTCTCGTCGACGATCGTCCACTTCGCCGACCTTGACGACGCGGAGATCGACGCCTACGTCGCCACCGGCGAACCGCTGTGGGTGGCGGGCGCGTTCACGATCGACGGCCTCGCGGGCGCCTACGTCGAACGCATCGAGGGCGACCCGCACACCGTCGTCGGCCTCGGTCTGCCGCTGCTGCGCGAGATGCTCGCCGAGATCGGCGTCGCCTGGCACGAGCTGTGGAACATGGCAGCCTGACCTGGCTCGGTCAGCAGGGACCACCGCACGGGCGCGTGGGGAAACCCTGATCCGCCGCCCTGTCGTCAACCCCTGACGGCGAGAGCTGGCCGCACCGCGTCCGGCGCAGGGCGACGCATCGAAAGGCCGCTTACGGCCCCCGTGCGCCTGATCACCTGAGACACTGTCAGCGCACGAACTCATGGGGAGGAACACGATGGGCAACTCGCGCGTCGCGGCATCGCTGACGGCACTGACGTGCGCGGCCGCCTTCGCGGCAGCACCGGCGTACGGCGAGGACGCCGCGACGAACACATTCGTTCCCGGCGGCCACGCGGTCGAGTTGTCCCTCGCCTCCGGCCAGGGCACGCCGCTGGCGCCGGGGCTGTACTCCTCGACGCTGCCCGTCGATGCGACGTCACGGTACGTCGAGGTCAAGCGCGGCGAGGGCGAGCGCCTCAGCGTCAGCATCAACGGCTCGGCGAGCTGGAAGGGCAACGCGTGGTCCGTCGACTCCGGCTCGCAGGGCCTGCAGCTCACGCTGACGACGGAGGACGGCGCCACGACATGCGGTTCCGACTCGGATTCGCTGACGAGCAGCGGCACGCCCGGGTTGCTCGCGACGCACGTCGACGTCGACGAGGCCAAGACGGCGCGCACGTCGTCATCGCTCGGTTCGGGCGCTGACGCCTGCCTGGCCGCGACGTCGTATCGGCTCGAGATCAAGCGCACCATCGACGGCGACAACGCCACGCCCATGCCCGTGCAGATCGCCGTGAAGCGCACGCCCCGCGTCAACGGCACCGTCAAGGTGCCTGCGGGCGAGGTGCCCGACATGACGACGCAGGCGCTCGAGGCGTCCACGACGGCGACGGCCGGTGACGGTTTCGCCAGCGCCACGATCCTGCGTCCCGGCGGGTACACGGTGAAGACGCCCATCGGCCGGCGCTTGTTCTTCCGCGTGCATCTGTCGTGGGGTCAGCGCATGTCGTTCGGCTGGCAGGCGCCGAAGAACGGCACGACGTACAACCCGTCGCAGGATCTCAACCTGTCGATGCAGATGTTCAACCCCTCCCTCGTCTCCGCGACGCTGTCGGGCGCCGGGACGTCGTCGGGTTACCTGTTCGAGTCGTCGTCGGATTCGGGCTCGAAGGATCTTGGCGTCTACACCGCTCCGATCGACTACGGCAACGCGAACGTCGACTCGAGCGGCTCGGACGCACTGCAGTGGCACAGCGACCCGGGCTGGTATTACGTGGTGCTCGACGTGACGCCGTCGTCGTCGACGCCGAAGCCGAAGCTGCAGGATTCCTCGGAGTTCGACAGCGTCCTGTCCGTGCGCGTCACGGGGACGCCGAACGCGGGCCCGTCGATGGCGGTGCAGCAGCCCGAGCCGGGAAACGTCAGCGGCGTCGGCAAGTCGTCGGCTAACCCGCTGCTGTGGGGCGGCGCACTCGTCCTCGGCATCGGCGCGGTCGTCGGGCTCGGGTACGTGCTGCGACGCCGCGAGAATCACTGACATTTGCCAGGCGCCGTCAGACACGCTCGCTCTGGCCGCGTGAGGCTGCAGGTCAGCGCCTCGCCGGCGTCAGCCCTGCCAGGAGTACGAGCCGTCCTTCTCGGTGCAGGTGAGGGTCTTGCCGCTCGTCGTCTGGGCGGTCGTGCCGGCGTCGGCGTAGGCGCAGACGCCGCCGGTGTTGGCGAGCTGCGGGTCGTACGCGCCGTCGCCCGCGCCCCACGGCTGCCAGAGCGCGAACGCTGCCGCGATGGCCGCCGCCAGAGCGGCCGGAGCCGCGATCCACGCCTTGACGGTGGGGCGACGGCGCACCGCTGCGCCGTCGATGACCGTGGCGGGCGCCGCGGAGGAGTCCGTGAAGCCGTCGAGGGCGCGGGCGGCCGCACCTGCCTCGAGGCGGACGAACTCCCCTGACGTCGTCATCTCGGGCAGGCGGTCGGGGATCGGGCGGGCCGCCCATTCCTGCCAGGCGTTCTCCGGGAGCATGAGCCAGCTGAGGGCGTCGCGCGCGTTGGCGGGCCGCCGGTCGGCGACGGGATCGGCGAGGGCGACGAGCAGGTTCCACAGCGAGTAGGGGATACCCTCGGGGCGCGGGGGCACGTCGTCCTTGCGGACACGGATGCTCGCTCCGGGTTTGATGCCGGTCAGCATGTGCAGGCCCATCATTCCGGCGGAGTACAGATCCTGACGGGGGTCGGGATCGTCGCCCTTGGCCTGCTCAGGCGACATGTAGCCCGGTGTGCCGAGAACCATCTCGTTGCTCGTGAGGCGGGGCGCGTCGACGCTGACGGCGATGCCGAAGTCGGTGATCCACGCGGAGGGGCGGCCCATGCCGGTCGCTTCGAGCAGGATGTTGGCGGGTTTGATGTCGCGGTGCACGATGCCGGCGCTGTGGCAGGCGTCGAGTCCGTCGAGGATCTGGCGCATGAGTTCGGCGACCAGCGGGTAGGGCAGGGCGCCGTTCTCCTTGACGAGTTCGCTGAGCGAGCCACCGTCGATGAGGGGCATCGTGAAGATGACGCGGCCGTCCTCGCCGGCCCAGCCGAGGGGGGTGACGACGTGATTGTGCTCGATGCGCATGCCTTGTTCGCGCATGAAGCGCAGCAGCGATCCGGCGTCGGACTGGCGCAACAGTTTCGCTGCGACGAGGCGGCGCGACTTGTGGTCGTTGACGCGCCACACGGACCCCATGCCGCCCTCACCGATCTGGTCGATGAGTTCGTAGCGTCCAGCGAACATCTCACCCATGGGTTCGTCTGCCTCCCCGCAGCCTGCTCGAATGTGGTCTCAGCTTACGTGACCACAACCAGGAACGAACCCGTGTCGCACCGAGACAGGCCCCCAGGGCCTGGCCGGAAGATGCGGCAGAAAACATTTGATCGATGATGTGACGAAGCCCCACGCGAGCTTGCTCGCGCGGGGCTCCGTCACATCATCGATCAATTCAGGTCGTTCGGGTGCGAGCCGATGCGGCCGTCCTTGTCGTCGAGGTCGCTGATGGCGTGGAGGTCGTCTTCGGTGAGTTCGAAGTCGAGGACGTCGAAGTTCTCGGCGATGCGGGCGGGCGTCACGGACTTGGGGATGACGACGTTGCCGATCTGCAGGTGCCAGCGGATGATGACCTGCGCGACGGTCTTGCCGACGCGTTCGGCGATTCCTTCGAGCACGGGGTTGGTGAGGATGTCGCCGCCCTGGCCGAGGGGGCTCCAGGCTTCGACGACGATGCCGTTGTCAGCGCAGAAGTCACGGACGGCCTTCTGCTGGAACTTGGGGTGCAGTTCGACCTGGTTGATGGCGGGGAACTCGCCGGTCTCGTCCTTGAGGCGCTGCAGGTGCTCGGGTTCGAAGTTGCAGACGCCGACGGCGCGGATCTTGCCGGCGTCGCGCAGTTCGAGCATCGCCTTGAAGGTGTCGACGTAGGTGTCCTTCTCGGGCGTGGGCCAGTGGATGAGGTAGAGGTCGAGCGGCAGGATCGATTCGCCGCCGAGGCGTTCGATGGAGGCGTCGAAGGCCTTCTTCGTCGAGTCGGCCCCCTGGTCGTCGTTCCAGACCTTCGTCGTGAGGAAGATGTCGCTGCGCGGCACGTCGGAGGCGGCGATGCCATGCCCGACGCCTTCTTCGTTGTCGTAGATGCGGGCGGTGTCGATGCTGCGGTAGCCGACCTTCAGGGCTTCCTGCACGGCGGCGGATGCGCCGTCGTTCTCGACCTGCCAGACACCGAAGCCCAACTGCGGCATCTCGATGCTCGCCGAGCCGGCCTGGAGGGTCACGGTGGGGACGTTCGTGTTCTCAGCCATGTCAGCGGTAAACCACGCCGCGCGCTCTCGTATTCCGGCGTTGAGCGCTCGGATGACGTCGGTCCCGGCGCCTGAGGAACCTACCGCCGGGTATTCTCGCCGGTCACCCCCCGCGGCGATAAGGTCACGGACATGAGTTCTGTCACCAAGGTCCTGATCGCCAACCGTGGCGAGATCGCAGTCCGTATTGCGCGAGCGGCGAAAGACGACGGCATCGCCTCCGTGGCCGTCTACGCCGAACCCGACCGTGACGCTCTGCACGTGCGCGTCGCCGATGAGGCCTACTCCCTCGGCGGCTCGACGCCCGGTGATTCCTATCTCGTCGTCGACAAGATCCTCGACGTCGCGAAGCGTTCCGGCGCTGACGCCGTCCACCCCGGGTACGGTTTCCTCGCGGAGAACGCCGAGTTCGCGCAGTCCGTCCTCGATGCGGGCCTGACGTGGATCGGGCCGTCGCCCGCCGCCATCGACTCGCTCGGCGACAAGGTCAAGGCGCGTCACATCGCGACGAAGGCCGGCGCTCCCCTCGTGCCCGGTACGAAGGATCCGGTCGACGACGCGGACGAGGTCGTCGCGTTCGCGAAGGAGCACGGCCTGCCCGTTGCCATCAAGGCCGCCTACGGCGGTGGCGGACGCGGCCTCAAGGTCGCGCGAACGATCGAGGAGATCCCGTCGCTGTACGAGTCGGCTGTGCGCGAGGCCGTCACGGCGTTCGGGCGCGGCGAGTGCTTCGTCGAGCGCTTCCTCGACAGCCCGCGCCACGTCGAGACGCAGTGCCTCGCCGACAACCACGGCAACGTCGTCGTCGTCTCGACGCGTGACTGCTCGCTGCAGCGCCGCAACCAGAAGCTCGTGGAGGAGGCGCCGGCGCCGTTCGTCAGTGACGAGCAGCACGCCGAGCTGCTGCGGGCGTCGAAGGCGATCCTGCGCGAGGCGGGTTACTCGGGTGCGGGCACCTGCGAGTACCTCATCGGCACCGACGGCGTCATCAGCTTCCTCGAGGTCAACACGCGCCTGCAGGTCGAGCACCCCGTCTCCGAGGAGGTGACGGGTATCGACCTCGTGCGCGAGCAGTTCCGCATCGCCCGCGGCGAGGAGCTCGGTTATGACGACCCGACGCCGCACGCACACTCGATCGAGTTCCGCCTCAACGGCGAGGACGCAGGCCGAAACTTCCTGCCGGCGCCGGGCACCGTCGAGAAGTTCGAGGCGCCGAGCGGGCCGGGTGTGCGCGTCGATTCGGGTGTCGTCTCCGGCGACGTCATCGGTGGCGCGTTCGACTCGATGCTCGCGAAGATCATCGTGACGGGCCGCACCCGCAAGGAAGCGCTCGAGCGCTCGCGCCGCGCGCTGGACGAGACCGTCATCGAGGGCATGCCGACGGTGCTGCCGTTCCACCGCGTCGTCGTCGAGGATCCGGCGTTCGCGCCCGAGTTCACCGACGCCCCCGACGCGCCGTTCAGCGTGCACACGCGCTGGATCGAGACGGAGTTCGACAACCAGATCTCGCCGTACGATGGCACGCCCGAGGCCGCGGCCGAGCAGGCTGCCCGTCAGAGCGTCGTCGTCGAGGTCGGCGGCAAGCGCCTCGAGGTGTCGCTACCGGGCGCCCTCGCCGTGAGTTCCGGAGCGGGCAAGGGCTCCTCGGCCGGCCCGCGTCGCGCCGCACGCAAGGGCGGTGGCGGCGCCGCGGCGAGCGGTGACTCGCTCACCGCGCCGATGCAGGGCACCGTCGTCAAGGTGGCCATAGAGGACGGCACCACGGTCGAAGCCGGCGACACGATCGTCGTCATCGAGGCGATGAAGATGGAGCAGCCGATCACCGCGCACAAGGCGGGCGTCGTCAGCGGCCTCGCCGCGACCGTCGGCGAGACGGTGACGGCCGGCACGGTCCTCGCGCAGATCAAGGACGTCGACGCCTGACGGCTCCGACGTTCGAACGCCCCGGCACGCCGAGCGTGCCGGGGCGCCTGCGTCTCACGGGTTCCTACGTCTCACGATGGACGCGAAACGCTGGTTGGCTCGATGCCCCGTAGCTCAGTGCGCCCGTAGCTCAGTGCGTGGGGCGCGCGTCCTCTGGCGACGCGGTGCCGAGCAGCACCATGCGCAGCGTCTTGTCGATGTACGGGCCGCGACGCTCCGCAGGCTGCGCGAGCGCCGACAGGACGATGCCCTCGATGCTCGCGACGGCCGTCTCGGCGCGCAGACGCGAATCGGAGCGCGCGCCGGTCTCCGAGGTGCGGCACACGATCGTCTCGACGATGCTGACGAGCTCGCTGCGACACTCCCCCACGGCCGGCGCGAGCTCGGGCGTGCGCAGCGACTCGAGGGACAGTTCGAGGATCGCGACCATCAACGCGCCGTCGTCCTGCGTCACCCAGCGTTCGAGCAGGGCCGTCGCGAACGGTGCGGTGGCGAGCGGGTCGTCGGTGCCGGACGGGATCTGCTCGCCCAGCGCGCGGACCTGCACGGCCACGCGGGAGCCGACGTGCGTCGTCAGGCCGGCGAGCAGCGCGGCGCGCGTGCGGAAGCTGACCGAGCACGTGCCCTCGGGAAAACCCGCCTGACGATCGACCGCCCGGTGCGTCAGCCCACGCAGCCCACTCGTCGCGAGGACGCTCGTCGCTGCGTCGAGCAGCGCCGCCCGGCGTGGGTTCTCGCAGGCGGCATCGCTGGGCGCGCTCGTCCTCGTCATCGCGTGCGGCGAGGGATCAGAAGACGTCGCTGCTGTGCAGACGACGTGCGGCCTCGGCGATCGAACCCGTCATCGACGGGTACACCGAGAACGTGTTGGCGACCTGGTCGACCGTCAGGCGGTTCGCGACGGCCATGCCGATCGGGTAGATCAGCTCCGAGGCCTGCGGCGCGACGACGACGCCGCCGATGATCGTGTTCGATCCCGGGCGGGCGAACAGCTTGACGAAGCCGTCGGTGATGTTGCGCATCTTGGCGCGCGGGTTCGTCGAAAGCGGCAGCGTGACGACGCGCGCCTCGATCTTGCCCTCCTCGACGTCGGCCTGGCTGTAGCCGACCGTCGCGATCTCGGGGTCGGTGAAGATGTTGGCCGTGACGCCGCGCAGGTTGAGCGGCTGCACCGCGTCGCCGAGGGCATGGTGCATGGCGACGCGCCCCTGCATCGCTGCGACGGACGCGAGCGGGTAGACGCCCGTGCAGTCGCCGGCGGCATAGATGCCCTGCGCGCTCGTGCGCGAGACGCGGTCGGTGACGATGTGGCCCGAGTCGGTGAGGTCGACGCCCGCGGCCTCGAGGCCGATGCCCTTCGTCTGCGGGATCGAACCCACGGCGAGGATCGCGTGCGTCCCTTCGACCTTGCGTCCGTCCTCGAGCGTCACGACGACCGTGTCGCCTTCACGCGTTGCGGCCATGGCGCGGCTGCGGTTGAGGACCGTCATGCCGCGGCGGCGGAAGACGTTCTCGATGACGGTGGCCGCGTCGGCGTCCTGGCCGGGCAGCACGCGGTCACGCGAGCTGACGAGCGTGACGTCGGCGCCGAGGCCGAGGTAGGCGTGCGCGAGTTCGGCACCGGTGACACCAGAACCGACGACGATGAGCTTCTCGGGGACCTCGGTGAGGTTGTAGATGTCCTTCCACGTCAGGATGCGCTCGCCGTCGGGCTTCGCGGTGTCCATGACGCGCGGGGTCGTGCCCATCGCGAGGAGGATGACGTCGGCGCGGATGTCCTCGGTCTCGCCGTTCGTGAGCTCGGCCTCGACCCACCCGTGGCCCTTGACGCGGCCGGTGCCGCGCCGGATGCGCACGCCGACACTCTCGAGCTGAGCCTGGATGTCGACGGACTGCGCCTTCGCCAGGCGCAGGATGCGCTCGTTGACCTGGCCCAGGTTGGCGTGCGCGTGCTGGTTCTCCTCGTTGCCCTCGAAGCCGACGCCGAGGCGGCCGGCCGCCTCGAAGCGCGAGAGGAAGTCGGAGGTGGCGATCAGGGTCTTGGAGGGGACGCAGTCGGTGAGCACCGCGGCACCACCGAGGCCGTCACGGTCGATGACCGTGACCTGCGCACCGAGCTGGGCGGCGACGAGCGCGGATTCATAACCGCCCGGGCCACCACCGATGACGACGACAGACTTCTTCCGTGAGCTCACCCCCCTATCCAATCACTTGACGTCAAGAGACTTCGAATCGCGGGCACGTCGATGCATGTGGCGCGAGCAGGGCACGGCGGTAGGTGCGCCTGCAGGTGCGTCGGCGGGCGCATCGGCAACAGGGACGTTCGCGCGGTCCGCACCGGTTGTCGGCCTCGCCACGTACCCTGAAGGGGTGACTCAGCAGACCACTTCGCCCCTGTCCGATCCGAGCGTCGATCCCTTCGAGATCGCGCGTGACGCCGCGCGCGTCATCGCCGAACGCACGGGCGTCGAGAAGCACGACGTGGCGCTCGTCCTCGGCTCCGGCTGGGGCCAGACCGCCGACCTCATCGGCGAGGTCAAGGCGACGATCGACAACACCGACGTGCCCGGGTTCGGCGCGGCGGCCGTCGCTGGTCACAGCGGGCAGATGCGCTCGATCGAGATCGAGGGCAGTGGCAAGCGCGCCCTCGTCTACGGCACGCGCACGCACTTCTACGAGGGCAAGGGGGTGCGCGCCGTCGTCCACGGCGTGCGTACCGCCGCGGCGGCCGGGTGCGACACCGTGGTGCTGACGAACGGGTGCGGCGGCCTGCGCCCGGAGTGGGGCCCGGGCACGCCCGTGCTCATGAGCGATCACATCAACCTGACGGCCACCTCGCCGCTCGAGGGCGCGACGTTCGTCGACCTCACCGACCTGTACTCACCGCGCCTGCGCGACGTGGCGCGTTCGATCGACTCCTCGCTCGACGAGGGCGTCTACGCGCAGTTCACCGGGCCGCACTACGAGACGCCCGCCGAGGTGCGCATGGCGAAGACGCTCGGCGCCGACCTCGTCGGCATGTCGACGGCCCTCGAGGCCATCGCGGCGCGTCACGCGGGCCTCGAGGTGCTCGGCATCTCCCTCGTCACGAACCCGGCGGCGGGTATCAGCCCCACTCCGCTCGACCACGCCGAGGTCATCGAAGCCGGGCGGGCAGCGGCCGAGCGGTGTGGGCAGTTGCTGTCGGGCATCGTCCGGGCGCTGTGACGGCGCCGACCACCGAATCGATCACCGACGCGAGCGAGGAACGACGATGACGACCGACACGGCCCACCTGCTCGACCAGGCACGTGCCTGGATCGCCGACGACCCCGACGAGGTGACACGCGCAGAACTCGAATCCGTCGTGGCGGCAGCCGAATCCGGCGACGCTGCGGCGCTCGATGATCTGGCCGATCGATTCCGCGGACTGCTCGCCTTCGGTACCGCGGGCCTGCGCGGCGCGCTCGGAGCCGGGCCCAACCGCATGAACCGCGTCGTCGTCCTTCGTGCTGCGGCGGGGCTCACGCGCTACCTGCAGACCTCGCTCGGCAAGCGGGACGTCACGGTCGTCATCGGGTACGACGCGCGCACGAACAGTGACGTGTTCGCCGCCGACACCGCGGCCGTCGTCACCGCTGCGGGCGGGCGGGCGCTCGTCCTGCCGCGTCCGCTGGCGACGCCGGTGCTCGCGTTCGCGATCCGGTACGTCGGGGCTGATGCGGGCGTCATGGTGACGGCGAGCCACAACCCGCCGCAGGACAACGGCTACAAGGTCTACCTCGGCGACGGCAGCCAGGTCGTCCCGCCCGCCGACGCCGAAATAGCCGCGGCGATCGACACGTTCCCGTCCGCGGCGTCGATCGAGCGTGCCGAGGACGGCTGGGAGACCCTCGGCGACGACCTCGAGGCCGATTACCGCGACGCCTGTGTCGCCTCGATCACCCCGGGCGGACCGCGCGACGTCGCCGTCGTCCACACGGCGCTGCATGGCGTCGGGTCGACGACGCTGCTCGCGGCGTTCGAGCAGGCCGGTTTCGCGCGCCCGACGCCCGTCGCGTCGCAGGAACAGCCCGACCCGCGCTTCCCCACCGTCAGCTTCCCGAATCCAGAAGAGCCCGGCGCGATCGACGCGGCGCTCGACCTCGCGCGCGAGGTGCGGCCCGACATCGTCATCGCCTCCGACCCGGACGCCGACCGCTGCGCCGTCGCCGCGCCCGACCCGAGGTGCGCGTCGGCTGAGGACCCCCAGGGGTGGCGCATGCTGCGCGGTGACGAGGTGGGGGTGCTGCTCGGGCAGCGTGCACTCGACCTCGCTGCGACCGGCGCGCTGCACGGCGTCGACGGGGGCGCGCCCGTGCTCGCCAACAGCATCGTCAGCTCGCGCCAGCTCGGCGCGATGGCGGCCGATGCGGGCGTCGCGCACGTCGAGACGCTGACCGGGTTCAAGTGGATCGCCCGGGTGCCCGACATTGCCTACGGCTACGAGGAGGCGCTCGGGTACTGCACCGCGCCGTCCGTCGCGCGCGACAAGGACGGCATCTCCGCGGGCCTCGCCGTCGCGGAACTGGCGGCCGGGTTGAAGGCCGAGGGCCGCACCCTCGTCGACCTGCTCGACGACCTCGCCCGCCGCCACGGCGTGTACGCGAGCGACTCGTTCAGCATCCGCGTCGCCGAGCTGGCGCAGATCCCCGCCATCATGGCGGCCCTGCGCGAACGACCTGCGACGCAGATCGGAGACGTCGTCGTCGCGCAGTTCCACGACCTCGCCCTCGGTGACGGCGGCCTGCCGCCGACCGACGGCCTGCGCTACCTGCTCGCCGACGGCACCCGCGTCATCGTGCGCCCGAGCGGAACCGAGCCGAAGGTCAAGGTCTACCTCGAGGCGATCGTGCCCGTGGACGACCTGGCGCCCGGCGTGGACGACGCCCTGGCCGCGGCGCGTGCGGAGGCGGCCCGCCGTCTCGCCGCGACGCGGCGTGCGATGGAGGAGCTCACCGCACTGTGACGTCTCACGAGAGCGCCGCCGAAGGGGCCCTTCCGACGAGCGACGTTGCCCCCGAGAAGGTTTCGACGACTCACCCGCCGGCTCCGGCTGACGCAGACGGGCCTGTCGTGGGCGCGCGGGGAGCGCTCGCCCGCGTCATCGTCGTGTCGGGGCCGTCGGGCAGCGGCAAGTCGCGGCTGGCTCGCCAGTTGTGCGCGAGCCACGGGTGGCCGTTCGTCAATCTCGACGACTTCTACCGCGATCACGACGCGCCCGATCTGCCGCGGTTCGCCTCGGGCGAGATCGACTGGGACAACGCCGGCACGTGGAACGTCGAGGCCGCTGCGCAGTCGCTGGAGCGGTTGTGCCGCACCGGTGCCACCGACGTGCCGCAGTACTCGATCTCGCAGAGTCGTGCGACGGGCACGCACTCCGTCACGCTCGACGGAGCCCGGTTCGTCGTCGCCGAGGGCATCTTCGCGCCCGACGTCATCGCCCCGCTCGCCGAGCGCGGTGTGCTCGGCGAGGCGTGGTGCCTGCGTCGCAACCGGACGGTGACTGCGGCCCGGCGGTTCATCCGCGACGTGGCCGAGCGCCGCAAGCCCCCGCTCGTCCTCGTGCGGCGTGGGGCGCGGCTGTGGCGGGACGAACCCGAACTCGTCAGAGCGCACCTGGCGCGCGGCGCCCAACCCGTCACGTTCTCCGAGGCCGTGCGCCGCGCTGCGGCGCTGCAGTCGTCAGCGATCTGACGGGCGCACCTGGGCGGCGCTCAGGGTGCACGTGCTCGGCCACCGAACGCAGCAGCGTGGGTCACCGACCAGGTCAGGCACGTCAGGCGCGGGCCGCGGCGAACCCGGGTTTGATGACGTCCATGATGATCGCGAGACGCTCGTCGAACGGGATGAACGCCGACTTCATCGCGTTGA
This sequence comes from Dermacoccus nishinomiyaensis, assembly GCF_900447535.1. Classification (NCBI taxonomy): domain Bacteria; kingdom Bacillati; phylum Actinomycetota; class Actinomycetes; order Micrococcales; family Dermacoccaceae; genus Dermacoccus; species Dermacoccus nishinomiyaensis. The sequence goes on from NZ_UFXX01000002.1 coordinate 341,068, forward strand.
CGGTGACCTTCTCGAGGTCGTCGAGACCCCAGCCTGCCTCGCTGACGAGCCCGGTCATCTCCTTCGTCATCGACGTGTCGCTCATGAGGCGGTTGTCGGTGCTGAGCGCGACGCGGAAACCGAGTGCCAGCAGGAACGAGATGGGGTGGCTGCGCAGCGACAACGCCGCACCCGTCTGCAGGTTCGAGATCGGGCACACCTCGAGCGCGATGCGCCGATCGCGGACGAAGGCGGCGAGGCGCCCGAGGCGGACGTCGGCCTCCCCCGCCCGAACACGCTCAGGCAGCGCGGCGCGAGCCGGCTCGTCGAGTTCGGGGTAGGCGACGCCGTCGATCGTGATGTCGTCGGTGATGCGCACGCCGTGCCCGAGCCGTTCGGCGCCGCAGTACTGGATGGCCTCCCAGATGCTCGGCAGCCCGAATGCCTCACCGGCGTGGATCGTGAAGTGCGCGTTCTCGCGGCGCAGGTACTCGAACGCGTCGAGGTGGCGTGTGGGAGGGAAACCGGCCTCGGCGCCGGCGATGTCGAAACCGGCGACGCCCTGGTCGCGGTAGGCGACAGCGAGTTCGGCGATCTCGACGCTCTTCGCCGCGTGGCGCATCGCCGTCAGCAGGGCGCGCATGACGATGGGCCTGCCCTGCTCGGCGGCGCGTTCGGCACCGCGTCGGAAGCCTTCGAGCACAGCGTCGACGACCTCGGTGAGGGCCAGACCCTTCTCGATGTGCAGCTCCGGCGCGAAGCGGACCTCGGCGTAGACGACGCCGTCCGCCGCGTGATCCTCGGCGCACTCGGCGGCGACGCGGACGATGGCGTCGCGGGTCTGCATGACGCCGACGGTGTGCTCGAACGTCTCGAGGTAACGCACGAGCGAACCCGAGTCGGCGCTGTCACGGAACCAGCGCGCGAGTGTCTCGGCGTCGTCGGCCGGCAGCGCGTCGTAGCCGGTCTTGCGCGCGAGTCCGAGGACGGTCGCCGGACGAACCCCACCGTCGAGGTGATCGTGCAGCACGACCTTCGGCAGCGCCGCGACGACGTCCTGTGTGAGTGCCCGCGCCGCCGTTTCGTCCAAGCTGTGTGTCGTCGCAGAGGTGTCAGTCATGGCCCAAGTGTAGGGCTCACCTGCCCCGTCCCCATCTGCGATTCTTGTCCACATTCGCGATTTTCGTCCACCTCTGCGAACGGCGGTGGATGTCAACCTGTGGTGAGTCACTCAGGGCCGGGATGGTTGATTCCGGCCCACGCTTTCGGGGCGGGCACTGGCGCGCGGTGGCCGCGGAAACGTTCGGGGTGACGCGCCTGGTAGTAGGCGAGGCTGACTTGGCGGCGAGCGTGCAGCATCTTCCACGACCCGTCGTGCACCTGCGCGGGCGTGTACAGCGCGATCCCACTGTGGTGGTGGGCATGGTTGTACCAGTGCACGTGCTGCGCGACGTACGTGCTCGCCTCCACCAGCGACGCGAACACGCCCGGATACGACGCCCGATTCTTCAGGGTGCGGAACTCGGACTCGATGTACGGGTTGTCGTTCGACACCCGCGGACGCGAGTGCGACACCTCGATGCCATGTGCCGTGAGGAACTCGTTCAGCAGGTTCGAACGCATCACCGCGCCGTTGTCGGCGTGCACGACCTGCGGCACGCACCCACCCTCCGCCGCGATCGCGGCCATGAACAACGCCATCGCATCAGCAGTGCTCTCACGCTGGTGCACACTCGCGACGATCACCTTGCGGCTGAAGATGTCGATGATCGCGTACGCCTTGAACGCCACACCCCGAAACGCGGTGGGCAGGTCGGTGATGTCCCACGCCCACACCTGGTTCGCGCCAGTCGCCAACACCTGCGGTTTCACCCGCGCCACCGCCCGCTCACCCGCCGCGCCCGACTGCTCGACTGTGGCCTGCTCGACTGTGGCCTGCTCGCGGCGCACGCGCGCGGCGATACGCCACCACGAACGCAGACTCGCTTCCATGAAGCCCTCGTCCCACGCCTTCGCGAACGCGCCCGCGACACCCAAACCGCCCGTGCGCCCCGCACTGATGAAACCCGCGACCCGCGCGCACACCGACGCGCTCAACCTCGCTGGCTGCTCCCGCTCACGCTGCGGCACAGGCGATACCGCCGCAGCAACGTCACGGCCATGGTGGTGGCGGGCGTGCCACGTGCCACGCGAGACACCAGCGACCTGCAGCGCACGGCGCTGACTGAACCCCGCCAGCGCGCTCAGGTCTCGGATGAGGTCGTTCTCGGCTGCGATGAACGCTCGGGTGGCGTCGTCGGGGGCGTATCGGGCTCGTGCGCGTGCCAGTGTTGCAAGAGCCCGATAGCTTTTCCCAGCGACTCGTTCGCCTGACGTAGCCCGTCAGCCTCGGTCCGTAGCCGCGCGACTTCCGTGGCGTGGCGGCGTTCTTGCGCGGCGAGTTGTTCTTCCAGCCGGCGCATCTGATCAGAGCGAATATGGTCCATCGAGCCACCCTGACGCGGCGTGAGGCCACGGTCAAGATCACCACGGACATACTCACTACGCCAGCGACGTAACTGACTCGCCGTGAACGGCTGCTGCGCCAACCACGCCGTTTTCTGCCCGAACGCCAACCCCAGATACGTCACTACCGCATCCCGCTTTTCCTCGACCGTGAACACCACGCCTCCTCAACACAAGTGACTCACGACCAGGCTGGCACTTAGGGCGGCGTCCACCTTCGCGATTTCCGTCCCCATTCGCACATCTCGTCCCCATCTTCGGTTTTCGGTCACTCTCGCAAGAGTGACTGAAAATCGGAGATGGGGACGAGATTCGCAAGGGTGGGCAGGAATCGCCGATGGGGGCAGGAATCGCGGATGTGGACGAAAATTGCAGGTGGGGCGGGGTCAGGCGATGCGGTCGATGACGATGTCACGCGGCGTGGATGACCCGGCGTCGGCGCTGATGTCGTAGCTGCCGTCGAGGGCGGCCACGGCGCGCTCGAAACGCTCCGGCGTGTCGGTGTGCAGCGTCATGAGCGGCGTGCCGGCGCTGACGGTGTCGCCGGGCTTGGCGTGCAGTTCGATGCCCGCGCCGGCCTGCACCGGGTCCTCCTTGCGCGCACGGCCCGCGCCGAGTCGCCACGCCGAGACGCCGACGGCGAGTGCGTCGAGGCGCGTCAGCACGCCGTCGCTCGGTGCGGTGATGACGTGCGACTCCTTCGCCACGGGCAGTTCGGCGTCGGGGTCGCCGCCCTGCGCGGCGACCATGCGGCGCCACGCGTCCATCGCACGCCCGTCGCGCAGCGCTGCGCGCACGGCCGATGCGTCCTGAGGCCGACCGGCGCCGGCGAGCATCTCGACGGCGAGTGCCACCGTGAGGTCGACGACGTCCTTCGGGCCGCCTCCGGCGAGCACCTCGACCGATTCGCGCACCTCGAGAGCGTTGCCGGCCGTCAGCCCGAGCGGCGTCGACATGTCGGTCAGCAGCGCGACCGTGTTGACGTCGGCGTCGTTGCCGAGGTCGACCATCGTGCGCGCCAGTTCGCGGGCGTCGTCCTGCGTCTTCATGAACGCACCCGAGCCGACCTTGACGTCGAGCACGAGCGCGCCCGTGCCCTCGGCGATCTTCTTGCTCATGATCGAGCTGGCGATGAGCGGGATGGCCTCGACGGTGCCCGTCACGTCACGCAGCGCGTACAGCTTCTTGTCGGCGGGTGCCAGCCCGTCTCCGGCGGCGCAGATGACGGCGCCGACCTCGTCGAGCTGACGCATCATCTCGGCGTTCGTCAGCCCTGCACGCCACCCGGCGATGGCCTCCATCTTGTCGAGCGTGCCGCCGGTGTGACCGAGCCCGCGGCCCGACAGCTGCGGCACGGCGACGTCGAACACCGCGACGAGCGGCGCGAGCGGCAGCGTGATCTTGTCGCCCACTCCCCCGGTCGAGTGCTTGTCGGCCGTGGGCACGCGCAGGGGCGAGAAGTCCATCCGCTCGCCGCTCGCGATCATCGCTGCGGTCCAGCGTGCGATCTCGTCCCGCGTCATGCCGTTGAGCAGGATCGCCATGGCCATCGCCGACATCTGCTCGTCCGCGACGGCGCCGCGTGTGTAGGCGTCGATGATCCAGTCGATCTCGTCGTGGCTCAACGTGCCGCGGTCGCGCTTCGTGCGGATGAGGTCGACGGCGTCGAACGCCTCGTGGGTGGAGGCAGCGGAGGTCATGATTCGCCTTTCAGCTGGGCGGCGGAGGTGGCGACGGCGTCGAGGTTGGTGACGCCGAACGCGTGCGGAAGGAGCTCGACGAACGGCAGCGGGTCGCGCCCGTCCATGTCGATGAGCAGGCCAGGTGAATCGACGGACGGCGCCACGGCGTGTTCGGCCAGCAACTGACGGCAGCGTCCACACGGCGTGATCGGGGTGCCGTTGCCGTCGACGCACGACAGCGCGACGAGCCGCTCGCGCGCCGCAGTCGCATTGACGACCGGGCCCGCCCCGCCGTCAGACAGGCCGGCGTCGGAACAGTCTGCGCCGGCCATCGCGTTGTCAGCCACACCAGCGTTCACACCCCCGCCGAGACCGTCTCGGTCAGACGTGTTCAACAGTGACGACACAAGCCCGCACTCGGCGCACAGCGCGACGCCATAGGCGGCGTTCTCGACGTTGCAGCCGGTGAGCACGCGACCCGAGGTCGTGAGCGCGGCGACGCCGACCGGGAACCGGCTGTAGGGCACGTAGGCGCGCCGCGACGCGGCGATGGCCTCGGAGCGCAGGTGCGCCCAGTCGGGTGTCTGCGCAGCCGAGGCCGTCACGCGTGAGTGCTCGCTCACCCGGCTTCACCCTTGCGGTAGACGTCACCGTCGGCCGCCGGCATGCGAAGGTGCTGGCTGGCGAACGCCATGACGAGCAGGGTGACGACGTATGGCGCCGTGCTCGTGAGGTTCGGGTCGATCGTGTTCGAACCGAAGTACCAGCTCAGCACGAGCACCGCCGTCACCGCCAGGATCACCGCCGGCAGCACGCGACGACGCACCGCCATCCAGATCGCGCCGACGATGACGCCCGCGCCGACGAGCAGCAGCAGCGCATGCACCTGGTCGCCGCCGCGCAGCTGCAGCGCCTGCGTGTAGCCGAACAGCAGCGCGCCGAGGGCGGTGCCGAGCGGCATCCAGTTGCCGAAGATCATCGCGGCGAGACCGATGTACCCGCGCCCGCCGGTCTGGCCCTGCTGGAAGCCGTCGGAGGCGACCATCGCGAGGAAGCCGCCGCCGAGGCCGGCGAGGGCGCCGGAGACGAGCACCGCGATCGTCTTGTACAGGTAGACGTTGACGCCGAGCGTCTCGGCGGCCTGCGGCGCCTCACCGCAGCTGCGCAGACGCAGACCGAACGGCGTGCGCCACAGCACGTACGCTGTCGCCGCGATGAGCAGGACGGTGATGAGCGTCAGCCACGACACGTTCGTCAACAGGCCGCCGAGGATGCCGGCGAGGTCGGAGACGAGGAACCAGTGCTCGCCCTCGAGATCCGACAGCACTGACGAACCGGGCACGGTGAACGTGCCGATGTCCGGCAGGCTGGGGCTCTGCGTCGCACCGCCGCCGGGCAGGCTCGAGAAGAAGCGTTCGGCGAGGAACTTCGTCAGGCCCGCGCCGAGCAGGTTGATCGCGACACCGGAGACGATCTGGTCGACGCCGAAGAACACCGTCGCGATGGCGTGCAGCACGCCGAACAGCATGCCGCCGGCGATCGCTGCGATGACGCCCGCCCACGCGCCCCAGTGGTAGGCCGCGTATGCCGCCGACCAGGAGCCCATGATCATCATGCCCTCGAGCCCGATGTTGACGACGCCCGCGCGCTCGGACCACAGACCACCGAGGCCCGCCAGCGCGAGCGGGACGGCGGCGACGACGGCCGCGGAGATCGCGTTGGCCGAGTCGATGTCGTTGACGCCCGTCGCGACACGCAGTACGGACAGCGCGACGAGGATGCCGAGCAGGCCGAGCGGCAGCAGGGCCTTGCGACCGAGACGGCGGGTGATCCCTGCCGTGGGTCGGGTTGCGACGGTGCTCATGCGCTCGCTCCTGCGGTGTTTCCGGCGGCCAGTTCCGCGGCGACGTGGCGTTGTTCGATGCTCTTGTCCCAGCGGCGCACGAGTTCGTACGCGATGACGACAGCGAGCACCATGACGCCCTGGATGATGTTGACGAGTGAGGCATTGACGCCGGCGTTGATCTGCAGCGCGTCGGACTGGCCGTTGAGGTAGGCCCACAGCAGCGCACCGAACGCGATGCCGATCGGGTTGTTGCGTCCGATGAGTGCGACGGCGATACCCGCGAAGCCGAGACCGCTCTGGCTGTTGGAGCCATAGTTGTAGTCCTGGCCGAACAGCTGCGGCATGCCGACGAGACCGGCGACGGCGCCGGACATCAGCATCGCGGAGATCGTCATGCGCTTGACGTTGACACCGCTCGCGACGGCCGCGGATTCCGACGTGCCCGTCGCGCGCAGGTCGAAGCCGAAGCGCGTGCGGTTGATGACGAACCAGTAGACCAGGCCGACGATGACGGCGAGGATGCCGAGGCCGTAGATCGGCCCACCGGACAGGTTCGCGAGCGCCGGCACGTGCGAGCTGTCGGGGATGCTCTTTGTCACCGTGGCGTTCGATCCGGGCGTGCGATCGGCGACCTTGTTGAGCAGCCACGCGACAACACCCGTCGCGATCGAGTTGAGCATGATCGAGCTGATGACCTCGGACACGCCGCGCGTCACCTTGAGCACGGCGATGATCCCGGCCCAGACCGCGCCGACGAGCATCGCGAGCAGCAGCGCGAAGATGACGTTGAGGAAGCCCGGGAGCCAGCCCTGCGCCGCGAAGAGCGCGGCGGCGAACGCGGCGACGCGGTACTGGCCGTCGACGCCGATGTTGAACAGGTTCATCCGGAAGCCGATGGCGACGGCGACGCCCGACAGGTACAGCACGGCGGTGTCGTTGATGATCGCCTCGCTGACGCCCGGCATCGGCGAGGACAGGAACACCTGCCACACCGGCCCGACGGAGTTTCCGAGCGCGAGCAGGACGATCGACGTCAGCACCACGGCGATGGCGATGGCGAGCAGCGGCGCGGCGAGCGCGACGCCGACGCGGCGGAGGGTGGAGTTCATCGGACGGTGTCCTCGCTCGTGCCGGCGGCGGTGGCGCCGGTCGTGTTCTCGGTCTTCGAGGTCGTGGGAATGCGTGCGCTCGAGTCGCTCGCGTCCGAACCGGCACCCGTCATCGCGGCGCCGAGCTGTTCGGCGGTCACGTGATGGGGGTCGAACTCGCCCGACAGCCGCCCTCGCAGGATGACGCGGATCGTGTCGGACAGGCCGATCAGTTCGTCGAGGTCGGCGGAGATGAGCAGCACGGCAAGACCTTCGCGGCGTGCGTCCTTGATGTGATCCCAGATCGCGGCCTGCGCGCCGACGTCGACACCGCGCGTCGGGTGCGCGGCGACGAGGACGCGCGGTGCGTGCGACATCTCGCGCCCGAAGATGAGCTTCTGCTGGTTGCCGCCCGACAGCGACCCGGCGGTCACGTCGATGCTCGGCGTGCGCACGTCGTACTCGCTGACGATGCGCTGCGTGTCCTCCTTCGCCGCGCCGGGCGTGAGGCGCCAGCCCTTGCTCGCGGGGGCCTGTCGCTGGTGGCCGAGCATGCGGTTCTCCCACAGCGGCGAACCGAGAAGCAGCGCGTGACGGTGACGGTCCTCGGGGATGTAGCCGACGCCGCTGTCGCGGATCTGCTTCGTCGGCCAGGTCGTGACGTCGTCGTCGCCGATGACGACGTGGCCGCTGTCGGCGCGGCGCATGCCGAGGATCGTCTCGACGAGTTCGGCCTGGCCGTTGCCCTCGACACCGGCGATGCCGACGACCTCGCCGGCGCGGATGACGAGGTCGATGTTCGACAGCAGCGCCGGGCCGCCGGCGCGGTCGGCGAGCGTCAGCCCGTCGAGGCGCATGACGACGCGGTCGGTGACGGTCGATTCCTGCGTCTCGGGGGTGGGCAGCTGCGAGCCGACCATGAGTTCGGCGAGCTGCTTGCTCGTCACCGACGCGCTCTTGACGCGGTCGATCGTCGTGCCGCGGCGGATGACGGTGATGTCGTCGGCGACGCCGCGCACCTCGTCGAGCTTGTGCGAGATGAACAGCACCGTGAGGCCTTCGGCCTTCATCTCGGCGAGGTTCGCGAACAGTTCGTCGACCTCCTGCGGCACGAGCACGGCCGTCGGCTCGTCGAGGATGAGGATCTTCGCCCCGCGGTAGAGCACCTTGAGGATCTCGACGCGCTGACGGGCGCCGACGCCGAGGTCGGCGACGAGCACGTCGGGGTGGACGCCGAGCCCGTAGGCCCGCGAGATGCGCGTGATCTCCGCGCGCGCCTTCGCCCCGATGCCGTGCAGCTTCTCGGCGCCGAGGACGACGTTCTCGAGGACGGTGAGGTTGTCCGCGAGCATGAAGTGCTGGAACACCATGCCGACGCCGGCCTTGATCGCGTCCTTCGGCGACGAGAACGAGACCTCGTCACCGTTGATGCGGATCGTGCCCTCGTCGGGCTTCTGCACGCCGTAGAGGATCTTCATGAGCGTCGACTTGCCGGCACCGTTCTCCCCCACGATGGCGTGGATCGTGCCGCGCTCGACCTGCAGGTACAGGTCGGAGTTCGCGACGACGCCGGGGAATCGCTTCGTGATGCCTTGCAGGTCGACGGCGAGGGGCCCCTGCGGGGGCGCGCTGACGTCGGGCGCCGCGGCCGACGTCGTCGTGGGATCGGTGGTGTCGATGACGCACACTCCTGCTCGAACCGTGAAGGCCCGGCAAGCAGAACACCCGCTTGCCGGACCTTCACCGGGTGGCGACTCAGTTGGACGGAGTCGTGGGAACCGTGATCCTGCCGTCGACGACCTGCTTCTTCAGGTCATCGACGGTCTTGAGCGTGTCGGCGGACAGGTGGTTGCCCGTCGTGGAGAGCGAGACGCCGTCCTCCTTGAGGCCGTAGACCTTGTTGCCGCCCTTGAACGAGTCGTCCTTGACCGAGTTGACGAAGTCCTCGACCGTGCCCGCGCAGCGCTTCGTCGCGGACGTCAGGACGGAGCCGGCGACGGACTTGTCAGCCGTCAGGGCCTGGTCGGAGTCGACGCCGATGGCCCACTTGCCCTTGGAGTGCGCCGAGGAGATGACGCCGTCGCCCGACTTGCCGGCCGCGGCGAAGACGATGTCGGCGCCGGACTGGAACATGGCGTCGGCAGCGGCCTTGCCGCCGGGGGTGTCGTTGAAGCCCTTGCCGTCGGAGGCGAGGTACTTCGAGTCGACCTTGATGTTCGGGTTGACCTTCTTCGCGCCCGCGATGTAGCCGGCCTCGAACTTCTGGATGAGCGGCACCTTGAGCGCGCCGACGAAGCCGATGTGGCCCGTCTTGCTCGTCTTGGCGGCCGCGGCACCGGCGAGGTAGGAGGACTCGTTCTCCTTGAAGGTGATCTGCTCGACGTTCGAGCCGGCCGACGCGGGCGTCGCGTCGTCGATGATCGCGAACTTGACGTTCGGGAACTTCTTGGCGACCTGGCCGACGGCGTTCGCGTAGACGAAGCCGACGGCGACGATCGCCTTGTTGCCCGAGGAGGCGAGCTGCGTGAGGCGGTTGACACGCGCCTGGTCGTTGTCCGACTCGGAGGCCTCGGCCGTCGTGATCGACAGGTTCGAGATCTTCTTCTTCGCGTCCTCGAGGCCCTGGTAGGAGGCGTCGTTGAAGGAGTGGTCACCACGGCCACCCACGTCGAAGGCGATGGCGGCCTTGAACTGGTCGGTGCCCCCGGAGGACGAACCGGAGGACTTGTCGTTCGAACCACAGGCGGCGAGACCGGCCGTCATGGCGACGGCGGCAGCGATGGAAACAACCCGCTTCACGGGGACTCCTTGGGTCTATCGGAACGAAGGCCGCATCGTGCGTCAGCACCCGGGGCGGGCGAGCGACGTCCAGGCACGCGATGCGTGCTCACGACAGGCTTCGTCTTGGCAGAGGTGGCGCACGTCACGCCACCGGACCGGTTGAGCATACCGGGGTCGCGCACCGGGTTGAAGCGACAACGATCCGAGGTGACCGAACCGTTATTGGGCGCCGCCGCGACTCGATGAGATACAGCACACGCTCCGCCTCCGGCGGTGGGTTCTCACCGGGGCCCGCCGCGCCGCTCAGCGCGGCAACGGCGGGTCGGCGACGACGACGAGCGGGCTCGTGCGGCCCGCGCCGTCATGATCTTCGACGAGGTCGTCGACGATGTCGACGAGCGGGTCGCTCAGGCCCGCGGGTAGCGCGCCGAGGCCCTTGAGCCGCAGGACCATGCCGTCCTCGCGCGCGACGACGTCGCCGAGGCATTCCTCGAGGGCGTCCCAGTTTCCGCCGAAATAAGCGGGCAGCTCGAGCTGGCGCGCGAGAGTGCGCATGAGGTCGGGCTTGTCCGCCACCCCGGCGAGGCGCACCTCGACGAAGCCCCACCCCGCGTCCTTGCACAGCGAGCGCAACTCGTCGGACGTCGGGCCTGTCAGCCCCCGCGGCACCCAGCCGCCCTGGCCCGCCTCGATCAGCCCACGCACCGTCGCAGCCGTCATCTCTGCACCCTCCGGAAGCTCTCGTAGTGGTCGCCCGTGTAATAGATGGTGCCGTCCTTGCCTTGGATCAACCTGCGAGCGCCGCGGTCGGATTCTCCCGGCGTCTCGACGGTGTACTCGTGGTACCAGCCGCGCGGATGCTTGGGCAGGCGGCCCTCACGGTTGGCGAAGACGATGCCATCACGCGAGTACGGGAACGGTCCCCCTGCGTCGATGAGCTTCAGCGTCGCCCGCGCCTGCGCGGGCAGCTGCGCGACGGGCACCACGTCGGCGGCATCGCCGTCACCCGATGTGGGGGCACTCGACGGTGCCCGGCCCGCCCCGCCCGACTTCGCCCCGCCCGACTTCTCACCGGACGACGACGGGCCGTCCGAGTAGGTCGCGGGCGAGAACTTCGACGACGGAGAGCTGCTCGAGCCGCCTCCTCCCCCGCGCCCGGTGAGGACAGCGAGTAGCGCGATGACGGCGAGGACGGCGAGCGCGATCGTCGCGATCTTCTGGCCGATCCCCATGCCGGCCAGGGGTGACTTGCGGGAGCTCAGGGCCACCACGTCCTTCTCGTTCGGGGGCCCGAGCCCGGGCCGGAGGTATCGACGATTTCTCGAGCGTGCTCATTGTCGCGCGGCCGCGCACCGACGCCGCTCGTTCACCTCGGCCGGCCCGAGCGATGCCTCAGAACGCGTCGCGCGGCGTGTACTTGCCCCACACCGCGCGCAGGGCGTCGCTCACCTCGCCGCCGGTGGCGCCGACGGCGTGGGCCTCACGCATCGGCCACAGGACGTTGTCGGCGCCGGAGGCCGCGGTCTGCAGCTTCTCCAGCGCCGCGTCGACGGCACCCTGATCGCGGATTGCCCGCAGCGTGGCGAGACGCTCGCACTGCTCGGCCTCGATCGCCGGGTCGACGCGCAGCGGCTCGTACGGCTCCTCCTCGTCGAGGGTGTACTTGTTGACGGCGACGACGACCCGCTCCCCCGAGTCGATCTGCAGCGCGACGTCGTAGGCGCTCTTCTCGATCTCGTTCTTCTGGAAGCCCTCTTCGATGGCGCGCACCGCCCCGCCCTTGTCCTCGACGGCCTGGATGAGCGTCATCGCCTCCTCTTCGAGGTCGTCCGTCATCGACTCGACGACGTAGGAGCCCGCGAACGGGTCGACGGTCTTCGTCACGTCCGTCTCGAACGCGAGGATCTGCTGGGTGCGCAGCGCGAGGCGGGCGGCCTTGGCCGTCGGCAGCGCGATGGCCTCGTCGTAGCTGTTCGTGTGCAGGCTCTGCGTGCCACCGAGGACGGCGCCGAGGCCCTGAAGCGCGACGCGCACGAGGTTGACCTCGGGCTGCTGGGCCGTCAGCTGTACGCCGGCGGTCTGGGTGTGGAAGCGCAGCATCTGCGACTTCGGGTTCTTCGCGCCGAACTCGTCCCGCATGATGCGCGCCCATAGACGGCGAGCGGCACGGAACTTCGCCACCTCCTCGAGCAACGTCGTGCGCGCGACGAAGAAGAACGACAGTCGCGGCGCGAAGTCGTCGACGTCGAGGCCCGCGGCGAGCGCCGCCCGCACGTACTCCTTGGCGTTGGCGAGGGTGAACGCGATCTCCTGCGCGGGCGTCGCGCCTGCCTCGGCCATGTGGTACCCGGAGATCGAGATCGTGTTCCAGCGCGGGATCTCGGTGTGGCAGTACTCGAAGATGTTCGAGATGAGCCGCAGCGACTCGGCGGGCGGGTAGATGTACGTGCCGCGCGCGATGTACTCCTTGAGCACGTCGTTCTGGATCGTGCCCGTGAGCTTCGTGCCCGGGATGCCCTGCCGCTCGGCAGCGAGCTGATACATGAGCAGCAGGCTCGAGGCGGGCGCGTTGATCGTCATCGACGTCGAGACCTCGTCGAGCGGCAACCCGTCGAACAGGACGAGCATGTCGTCGAGCGAGTCGATGGCGACGCCCACCTTGCCGACCTCGCCGTGCGCGAGCGGTGCGTCCGAGTCGTAGCCCATCTGCGTCGGCAGGTCGAACGCGACGGACAACCCGCCCGTGCCGTTGGCGACGAGCTCGTGGTAGCGCTGGTTGCTCTCACGCGCCGTGCCGAACCCGGCGTACTGGCGCATCGTCCACGGGCGCCCCGTGTACATCGACGGGTACACGCCGCGCGTGAACGGGTACGAACCGGGCTCCCCCAGCCGCGTCGCGGGATCGAAGCCCGCCAGGTCGTTGGCCGAGTACACCGGCTTGAGCCCGAGGCCCGACTCGGTCGTCTGCTTGCGGTCGTCTGCGCCACTCATGAGGGCACTGTAACCCGCGTCACGTCCGAAAGGGCGGGCGGGTCACCCAGGTCACGTGCCCCGTCCGCCGGCGCAGGACGCTCTCAGGCGTGACGCGCTCGCAGCGCCGCGTTGAGATCGCGCACGAGCGCCGGGCCGCGGTAGATGAAACCGGAGTACACCTGGACGAGGTCGGCACCCGCATCGACGAGTGCGAGGCCGTCGTCGGCGGTCATGACGCCGCCGACGCCGATGATCGGCAGCTGGGTGCGCGCCGACAGGAACGCGACGACGGCGCGCGCCCGGCGGGTCAACGGGGCACCCGAGAGCCCGCCTGCCTCGGCGGCCAGCGGCTGATCCGCGCGCGCGATGCCGTCGCGCGTCAGCGTGGTGTTCGTCGCGATGAGACCGGCCACCCCGGCACCGTGGGCGACGTCGAGGACGTCCTCGAGCGCGTCCTCGGTGAGATCGGGCGCGATCTTGACGAACACCGGCGTCGGGCGCGCGCCGCGCTGTTGCGCCAGGTGCGCCTCGCGCGTCGTGATGGCCTGCAGCAGTTCGAGGAGCGGGGCCTTGTCCTGCAGCGAACGCAGCCCGGGCGTGTTGGGGCTGGAGACGTTGACGGCGAAGTAGTCGGCGAGACCGGAGAGGCGTCCGAGCGACGTGAGGTAGTCGCCGACTGCCTCCTCGACGGCCGTCGTCTTCGTCTTGCCGAGGCTGACGCCGACGGGGATCTTGAGCGTGCCGGTCGCGCGCGCGGCGCTCAGGGTGTCGGCGAGCGCCTCGGAGCCGGCGTTGTTGAACCCCATCCGGTTGATGATGCCCTCGCTCGCCTTGAGGCGGAACAGCCGCGGCGTCGGGTTGCCTGGCTGGGGGTGCGCGGTGACGGTGCCGACCTCGACGTGCCCGAAGCCGAGCGCCTGCCAGGACGTGACGGCGACGCCGTCCTTGTCGACGCCCGCGGCGAGGCCGACGCGGCCGGGAAACCGTATTCCCGCCAGCGTCACCGGGCTCGACGGTCCGCCCAGGGCCGCGCCGAGGGCGTCGACGGCGAGGCCGTTGCCGGGCAGGGCGCCGAGCTGCGCCATCGCCGTGATCGTCGCGTGGTGCGCCGCTTCGGCGTCTCCCCCGCCGATGCGGAACAGCGCGGGGCGCAGCGCCTTCTCGTACCCGTGGGTGAGCGCGGCGCGCCGGACGGCGTCGAGATCGAAGTTCATGCGGTCATTGTCGCCGATGCGAGCCCGCCCACCACGCGGGGGTTCGGATGCGCGAACCCAACCGAGGCGCACGCACGCGACAGCCTTCTGTCCGAGATCCTCAGGTGAGGTCTTCGCGACCGCTCAGTTTGAGCTGCTCGACGATCTTCTTGACGTCCTGGGCACGCTCACGCGTCGTGACGAGCACCGCGTCGACGGTGTCGACGACGACGACGTCCTCGATACCCATGGCGACGACGGTGCGCCCCGAGCGCGGCGCGACGACGCCCGTCGCGTCCTGCATGACGACGAGTTCGCTCTCCCCGAGCACCTTGACGCCCGGCGCGTCGGCCGATTCGACGAGCAGCGACGCGAGCGAGGCGAAGTCACCGACGTCGTCCCAGGTGAACGAGCCGGGCACCGTCGCGACGCGGCCGTCGACCGCCGCCGGTTCGGCGATGGCGTTGTCGATGGCGATCTTCGTCAGGCGCGGCCACAGCTCCGAGAGGCGGAACGGGTTGTCAGCGATGATGCGCAGGTACTCGGCCAGGCGCGGCTGGTAGTGCTCGATCATCTCCATGAGCGTCGCGGCGCGCACGACGAACATGCCGGCGTTCCAGGCGTATTCGCCGGTCGCGACGTAGGCCTGCGCCGTCGGGCCGTCGGGCTTCTCGACGAAGGCCTTGACGATCGTCGCGTCCGGCGCACCGTCGATGCCGAGGTTGTTGCCGGCGCGGATGTAGCCGAAGCCGGTCGATGGGTACGTCGGGCGGATGGCGACGGTGACGAGGTAGCCCTCGCGCGCGACTTCGACGGCCTGACGCACGGTGTCCTCGAACACCGACGTGTCGCCGACGACCTGGTCGGCTGCGAACGAGCCGAGGACTGCGTCGGGATCCCGCTTCTCGAGGATCGCGGCGGCGAGGCCGATGGCGGGCATCGACTCGCGCGGGCTGGGTTCGACGAGCAGGTCGTTCGGGCCGAGCTCGGGCAGCTGCTCACGCACGGCCTCGGCGTGCGAGGCGCCCGTGACGATGAGGAGGTTGGAGCCGCACAGCGGCTGCAGCCGGTCGACCGTCCCCTGCAGCAGCGAGCGCCCCGACCCGGTGAGATCGTGCAGGAACTTCGGCGAGTTCGCGCGCGACAGCGGCCACAACCGTGTTCCCGATCCACCCGCGGGAATCACACCCCAGAAGCCCTCGATCGGGCTCGACTGCACGTCTGACATGACCCTTACCGTAGTTCACCCGGGCGGGCGTGGCGGGTCGAGGCGTGCATTCGCGTGGGGCCACGCGCTGTTCACCTGACGCTCAGCGTGACGCCATCGCGCGGGTGCGCACGCGTCACCGTCGCGGGGTGTGCTGAGCACGTGCGAATTGCGATCGTCACCGAATCGTTCCTGCCGATGCTCAACGGCGTCACCACGAGCGTGTGCCGGGTGCTCGACTGTCTCGCGGCTGCCGGAGGGCACGACGTTCTCGTCATCTGCCCCTCCCCCGCCCCGACGCAGTACCTCGGCTTCCGTGTGACGACGGTGCCGACCGTCACTCTTCGCGCGTTCCGTGTCGGGCTGCCGACCCGGAGACTCGAACAGATCCTGCGCGATTTCGCTCCGGACGTCGTTCATGCCGCCTCACCCTTCGGCCTCGGCGCGCGAGGGTTGGCTGCGGCGCGCAACCTCGGTATCCCCACGGTTGCCATCTACCAGACCGACATGCCCAGTTACGTCGCGCAGCACGGTGGGCCCGTCGGCCCCCTTGCACATCGCGCGTCGTGGACCTGGGTGCGTCACCTGCATTCCCTCGCCGACCTGACGCTCGCTCCGAGCAGCGCGGCGATCACCGAGCTCGCCGCGCACGGCGTGCCGCGTGTCGCGCTGTGGGGGCGCGGCGTCGACACGGCCACCTACTCGCCCGAGCTGAGCCGCTCGCCGCAGGTCGCGCAGCTGCGCTCACGCCTCGCGCCGAACGGCGAGGTGATCGTCGGGTACGTCGGGCGTCTCGCGCCGGAGAAGGAATTGCACCGCCTCGCCGAGATCGCCGACCTGCCGGGCATCAGCATCGCGATCGTCGGCGAGGGCCCGGATCGTGACGACCTCGAGCGCCTCCTGCCGAACGCACACTTCCTCGGCCGCCAGGAGGGTGCGACGTTGGCGCGCAGCTACGCGAGCTTCGACGTCTTCGTCCACACGGGAACGAAGGAGACGTTCGGACAGACGCTGCAAGAGGCGATGGCGTCGCGGTTGCCCGTCGTCGCGCCCGCTGCCGGCGGCCCGCTCGACATCGTGAAGCCGGGAGTGACGGGGCTGCTCTTCGACCCGTCAGCCCCAGGAGCGCTTCGACGCAGCGTGGGTTCCCTCGTCGCGGACGAGGCCATGCGAGAGCGCATGGGGGGCTCGGCGGCCCGGAAGGTCGCTGACCGCTCCTGGGCCGGCATGACGGACAAGCTGCTCGACTACTACGAGAGCGTCATTGACCCGGAGTGGGCCCGTCTCGGCGAGGCCGTCTGAAGGCCTTGTTGCCCCTCGGCACCGGCGACAGGCTGACCGCAATCTTCTCGCACAGCACGGCAGCAAAGCCCGTCGCATAGCAATCGTGCTGGGAGCCCGCCCAGACAGCGAAGCTATTCAGCGACTGGTTCACCTTTTACTACGGTAAGGCCGGCTAGGTCGAGGCGACGTCCCACGGATCAGAATCATTCCCGCGACTACCAAACCGCCAAGCACCGACAGCACTGTCGCGTCAATTACCCCAAGCATCTTGGAACGCGGGGCAGCCACAACATGGCCTGAGGCAACCGAAGCCCAGACCCGGAGAGCAATCGCGATCGGCGCATAGCAAAACAAGAGAACAATTCCCCCGGAAGCCATGTCCAACCCCAGATCGCGAAGAAAAACGCGCCCCCGGCAGAGTCGAGACGTCCCTATCATCCCCCCCGATCCCCCCTGGATTCGATCTGCGTGCGGCACACACAATCGTAGCGCCGTCCATGCCCCAACCTACAGGCCGAGTCTGCTGGCACGCCGCACAGAGAGAGCCCCGATTCGCTTCATAGTGGAATCGGGGCCCTCGCGCGTGTGGCAGACGAACTCGTCAGTGACGAGCCTTGGCCGTCCGGAAGTCCTTGTTCAGCTGGCTGATGACGTCAAGCGGGATCTCCTTCGGGCAGGCCGCGGCGCATTCACCGATGTTGGTGCAGCCACCGAAGCCCTCGTGGTCGTGCGTGTTGACCATCGACACGACGCGGGCGTCGCGCTCCGGCTGGCCCTGCGGCAGCTCACCGAGGTGCGTGATCTTCGCACCGAGGAAGAGCATGCCCGAGGCGTTCGGGCACGCCGCGACGCAGGCGCCGCAGCCGATGCACTTGGCCGTCTCGAACGCACGGTCCGCCTGCGGCTTCGGCACGAGCTGGCTGTGGGCCTCCGGCGCAGCACCCGTGTTGACGGAGATGTATCCGCCGGACTGGATGATGCGGTCGAACGCGCTGCGATCGACGACGAGGTCACGCACGACCGGGAACGCGTCCGCGCGCCACGGCTCGACGGTGATCTCGTCGCCGTCCTTGAACGAGCGCATGTGCAGCTGGCAGGTCGTCGTGACCTCGGGGCCGTGAGCCATGCCCGAGATCATGAGACCGCACATGCCGCAGATGCCTTCACGGCAGTCGGAGTCGAACGCGATCGGCTCGATGCCGTCGGCCTGCAGCTGCTCGTTGAGCACGTCGAGCATCTCGAGGAACGACATGTCCTCGCTGATGTCACTGACCGGGTAGGTCTCGAAACGCCCAGCGGCGGCCGCGTTGTCCTGACGCCAGATCTTGAGGGTGAGGTTCACTTGTAGCTCCGCTGCTTCAGTTCGATGAACTTGTAGACGAGGTCTTCCTTGTGCAGGACGGGCGAGTTGGCCGCGTCCTCGGACACGAGGCCGTCCTGGCCGTACTCCCAGGCAGCGACGTAGGCGAACTCGTCGTCGTGACGCAGCGCCTCGCCGTCCTCGGTCTGGCTCTCGGCGCGGAAGTGACCACCACACGATTCGCGGCGGTGCAGCGCGTCGATGCACATGAGCTCGCCCAGCTCGATGAAGTCGGCCACACGACCGGCCTTCTCGAGCGACTGGTTGAGGGTGTCGGCAGCGCCGAGCACCTTGACGTTGCTCCAGAACTCCTTCTTGAGCTCGCGGATGAGACCGATGGCCTTCGTCAGGCCGGCCTCGCTGCGCTCCATGCCGCAGTACTCCCACATGATGCGGCCGAGCTCCTTGTGGAAGCTGTCGACCGTGCGGGTGCCGTTGATGGAGAGGAACTTGTTGATGCGCTCCTCGACCGAGCGACGCGCCTCGACGACGGCCGGGTCGTTCTCGTCGACCTTCTCGAACGGACCCTCGGCGAGGTAGTTGCGGATCGTGTTCGGCAGGACGAAGTAGCCGTCCGCGAGGCACTGCATGAGCGAGCTGGCGCCCAGACGGTTCGCACCGTGGTCCGAGAAGTTCGCCTCGCCCGTGCAGTACAGACCGGTGATGGAGGTCTCGAGGTCGTAGTCGACCCACAGGCCACCCATCGTGTAGTGCACGGCCGGGTAGATGCGCATCGGCGTCTTGTACGGGTCCTCACCGGTGATGCGGGCGTACATGTCGAACAGGTTGCCGTACTTCTCCTTTACGGCCGCCTCACCCATGCGCTCCATGGCGGCGGTGAAGTCGAGGTAGACACCGCGACGCATCTGGCGCTTGTTGCCGTGCTCGTCGACCTCGTCGACGAGCGGGCCGACGCCGCGGCCCTCGTCACACATGTTCTTCGCCTGACGTGACGCGATGTCACGCGGCACGAGGTTTCCGAACGCCGGGTAGATGCGCTCGAGGTAGTAGTCGCGCGCCTCCTCGGGGATGTCGCGCGGGTCCTTGTCGCAGTCGGCTGCGTTCTTCGGCACCCAGATGCGGCCGTCGTTGCGCAGCGACTCCGACATCAGCGTCAGCTTCGACTGGTGGTCGCCGGAGACGGGGATGCAGGTCGGGTGGATCTGCGTGTAGCACGGGTTGCCGAAGTAGGCACCCTTCTTGTGCGCACGCCACGTGGCGGTGACGTTGCAGCCCATCGCGTTAGTCGACAGGAAGAACACGTTGCCGTAGCCACCCGTCGCGAGGACGACGACGTCGGCGAGGTGGGTGTCGATGGCGCCGGTGACCATGTCACGCGTGATGATGCCGCGCGCACGACCGTCCTTGATGATCACCTCGAGCATCTCGTGGCGCTTGTACTCCTTGACGGTGCCCTTCGCGACCTGGCGCTCCATGGCCTGGTAGGCGCCGATGAGCAACTGCTGGCCCGTCTGGCCCGCGGCGTAGAACGTACGCGCGACCTGCACACCACCGAACGAACGGTTGTCGAGGTAGCCGCCGTACTCACGCGCGAACGGAACACCCTGGGCGACGCACTGGTCGATGATGTTCGTGCTGACCTCGGCGAGGCGGTAGACGTTGGTCTCGCGGCTGCGGTAGTCGCCGCCCTTGACCGTGTCGTAGAAGAGGCGGTACGTGGAGTCACCGTCGTCGTTGTAGTTCTTCGCGGCGTTGATACCGCCCTGCGCGGCGATCGAGTGCGCGCGACGGGCCGAGTCCTGGTAGAAGAACGTCTTGACGTTGTACCCGGCCTCACCCATCGTCGCGGCGGCCGAGGCGCCGGCGAGACCGGTGCCGACGATGATGACCTCGAGCTTGCGACGGTTCGAGGGGTTGACGAGCTTGTCGTCGAACTTGTGCTGCGTCCACATCTGCGCGATGTCGACGTCGGGAGCCTTGGTGTCCTTGATCGGCGCGCCCTCGGTGAAGAAGGCGTGGGCGTCGTTGCGCCCGCCCTTCTCCTGGGTCGCGGTCGGCGTGTCGCCGGAGCCGCTTTGCGCCGTTTCACCCATGGGAGTACTCATGGTGTCTTGTCTCCTGTCAGATGAGGTGGAAGAGGACGGCGAGCGGCGGGATGAGGAAGCCGACGACGACGACGGCGGCCGTCAGGTGCGCCACGAGCTTGGCCTTCTTGCGTGCCGCCGGCGAACCGGTCCACCCGAGGGTCTGCGCCGCGCTCCAGATGCCGTGCATGAGGTGCATGCCGAGGGCAATCATCGCCGCGATGTAGATGAGGGCGACCCACCACAGGCGGAAGCTGTCGTGGACGAGCCAGTACGGGTTGTTCGTGTCTTCACCGTTGAAGTTCACCTTGGGCAGGGTGAACTGGATGAGGTGGAAGATGACGAACAGGAGCAGGAACAGCCCGCCCCAACGCATCGCCTTGTTGGCGTGCCCACCGAAGCCGAGCTGCGTCTTCTTCACGGCATAGCGCTGCGTGCGCGCCGTGCCGGCGCGCTGCCAGAGCTTGACCGCCGAGTAGACGTGCGCGATCAGCGCGAGGACGAGGAGAACCTCGATGATGTCGAGAAGCCCACGATGCGGGAGCATGGGCTCGCCGATCGTGCGCAGGTGATGGGCGTACGTGTTGAACGTCTCTTCGCCCCACAGGAGCTTGAGGTTTCCGTACATATGCCCAAGAACGAAGAGCACAAAGAAGAGTCCTGAGCCCGCCATCAGCGTCTTCAGGAAGAGGGTGCTCCCAGCCTTGCCAGTCCGCTTCGCGGGGAGAGTATTCGTTGCCACGCAGGGCACTTTACGCCGTCCGGGCGACGCCTCGGAGGCCGGGTGTTCCCAATGTGTGTAAATCGTGACATATCACACAGACCTTAGGAGCACCTAACCACCGGCTGCGAGATGCCTCACGCTCGAGGCGCGTTCAGGACACTCCGGCGCCCGAGCCGCGGCCCTGCAGCGTGAACGACTCGACGGGCGACCACACGCCGTCATCCTCCTGGAAGTAGAGGTGGAACTCGCTCACCGTGAACGCCGCCTCGTAGTGCTTGTTCACCTCGAAGGCATGCGTCAAGGCGCCGTCGTCGACGTGGTGGGCGATCGTCACGTGAGGGTGGTAGCGGAACTCGAGGTCGCGGCCGATGGGTCCGCTGCGCACCGCCGATTCCAGCTGCTCACACGAGTCGACGCCCTGCGCGAGCTGGACGAAGACGACCGGAGAGGTGGGCCGGAACGTGCCGGTGCCGCGCAGGATCATGTCGAAGGGCGCGAAGTCGCGCGCCACGTCGTGCAGGTGAGTGGTGAACGCGGGGATCAGCCCGTCCGCCACCTCCGTCGGCGGCATGAGCGTGACGTGCGGCGGCACCGCGTCAGCCTGGGGGTCGCCCGCGGCGCGACGCATCTCGCGCAGCTGCGAGAAGTACGGCTCGGGGACGGCGATGCTGACGCCGACGGTGCGCACGATCCGTCCCGCTCAGCGCGTCGCCGGCACCAGGCCGACGGCGTCGTAGGCGCGGGCGAGCGTCGGCGCGGCGATCTCGCGCGCGCGGGCCGCACCGTCGGCGAGGATGCGGTCGAGCTCGCCGCGGTCAGCCATGAATTCGAGGTAGCGCTCACGGAAGGGGCCCTGGACGGAGGCGACCACCTCGGCCACCTCGGTCTTGAGCGCGCCGTACCGGTTCTCCCCGGCGAAACGTTCGACGAGGGTTTCGATCGACTCGCCCGAGATGGCCGAGTGGATGCGCAGCAGGTTCGCGATGCCCGGCTTGTTCTCGACGTCGAACGCCACGAAGTTGTCGAGGTCGGTGACGGCCGACTTGATCTTCTTCGTGTTCTTCTTCGTCTCGTCGAGCATGTTGATCGAGGCGTTCGCGTTCTCGTCCGACTTGCTCATCTTCTTCGTCGGATCCTGCAGCGACATCACCCTCGCCGTGCCCTCCGGGATGTACGGCTCGGGCACGACGAACGTCTCGCCGAAACGGGAGTTGAAGCGCTGCGCGAGGTTGCGGGTCAGCTCGAGGTGCTGACGCTGGTCCTCCCCCACCGGCACGTACTGCGCGTCGTAGAGCAGGATGTCCGCGGCCATGAGGATCGGGTAGGTGAACAGCCCGACGCTCGTGTTGTCGTTGCCGCGCTTGCCGGCCTTGTCCTTGAACTGCGTCATGCGCCCGGCCTCGCCGAAACCGGTGATGCAGTTGAGCACCCACGCCAGTTCGGCGTGCTCACGCACGTGGCTCTGGACGAAGACGGCCGAGCGCGCCGGGTCGACGCCGCCCGCGAGGTATTGCGCAGCCGTCGCGTAGGAGCGTTCACGCAGCAGCGCCGGGTCGGGGCTGACGGTGAGAGCGTGCAGGTCGACGACGCAGAAGTACGGCGTGAACCCCTCCTGCATCCTCACCCAGTTGATCTGCGCACCGAGGTAGTTGCCGAGATGCAGCGAGTCGGACGTCGGCTGCATTCCGGACAGGATGTGCGGGCGGGTCTGGCCCGCCACGAGGGGTGAGGTGTTGTCGGACATGTGCCCCATTCTGACACCGCCGGCGCGTCCGCGCGCGTTCGGATCGTCGACGTACCCTCCACCGCGGCGGCTCGAGGGGTGACGCCGGCCGGCTGCGGCGCGGGCTCACGCCCGCCTGAGGGGCGGGCATCGACGCACAGGTTCGCACTTGCGTCTATGTTGGTTTCTGTTGAATCGACCGAACGCTCCGAGCCGCGGTCGAGCACGAGCGGGGCGCGCTGCGCCCCGGACCATCGGGAGGGTGGATGCTCGCACGACAGCGTCAGGAAGCGATCCTGCGCGGCATCGAGGACGACGGTGGGGTGCGCGTCAGCGACCTCGTCGAACGGCTCGGTGTCTCCGACATGACGATCCGTCGTGACATCGAGTTCCTCGCCGGCAAGGGTCTCGTACTCAAGGTGCACGGCGGCGCGACGGCCGTCGGGGATCACCCCATCGACGAGCCTGGCTTCTGGGTGAAGTCGGCGATGAACCCCGTGCAGAAGTCGGAGATCGCCCGTACTGCCGCGAGCCTCATCGGCAACGGCCAGACGATCGCGGTCAGCGCGGGGACGACGGCCTACGCCGTCGCCGTCGAACTGCGGCCCGTCAAGCGGCTGACGGTCGTGACGAACTCCCCCCGCGTCGCGGAGCTGCTCTACGACCCGGTGCGTGAAGATCAGAACATCGTGCTCACCGGCGGCGTGCGCACCCCGTCCGACGCCCTCGCCGGCCCCGTCGCGAACCGGATGCTCGCCGACATCCACGTCGACACGCTCATTCTCGGCATCCACGGCATCGACCTCGACGCGGGGCTGACGACGCCCAACCTGCTCGAGGCGGAGACGAACCGGCTGCTCATCGCGGCGGCGCGCAAGGTCATCGTCGTCGCCGACCACACGAAGTGGGGCGTCGTCGGGCTGTCGACCATCGCTCCCCTCGAACGCGTCGACGTGCTCGTCACCGACGCGCAGCTCGACGTCGAGGCACGACGCCTCGTGAGCGACAAGGTCGGCCAGCTCATCGTCGCCACGGACCGCCCGGAGACCCCGACCTCCTGAGCCGCCCGGGGCGCTCGAGCCGAACCGGTTCGGACGGGCGTTCGACTCACGGCGCTGAGCGCGCGGCGCCGCGGTATTCGTCCGTCATACCGCGGCCCGCGCGCCTCACCCCTGCGATAGAGTTACGGCACCATACATACGACTCGTCGCCGCTGGGGTGGACCGGCAGAGCTGGACTGGCAGGGGTGAACCAGGCGCGGCGTCAGGAGATCCTGTGACCATTCTCGATGTTGTGCGCATCGCGCGCTCCAACCTCAAACTTCTGCTCGGCTGCCTGCTCGCGGGCATGCTCCTCGCGGCCGGCTACACGCTGACGCGTCCTGTCACCTACGAGACGAGCGCCACCGCACAGGTGGCGGCGGGCTCGTCCGACAACGCCGTCAACGCTCAGATGTCGAACATGCTGGCCTCCGGCCGCGCGTCGTACTACGCGCAGGTCGCGGGCAGCCAGTCGGTGAGCGAACGTATCGTCAAGGCCTCCAACGGCCAGCTGAGCGCCGGCGACTTCAGCATAGCGGGCGCGAGCTCGGAGGGCAGCGGTCTCATCCAGCTCGCCGCCTCGTCCAGCTCGGCGCAGAAGGCCCAGATCGCCGCGAACCTGGCGGCGAACGCCGTCAACGACGAGATCAAGCGCCGCGAGACGCTCGGCACCACCACGCACTCGACGATCTACCAGGTGCTGCCGCTGCAGAACGCCTCGAAGCCGTCCGTACCGAGTTCGCCGAAGTGGCCCATCAACCTGGCGATCGGCGCGGCCGTCGGTCTGCTCGCAGGCCTCGTCATCGTCGTGCTGCGCAAGCAGCTCGACTCGCGCATCCGCTACACGAACGAGCTGGAGACGATCACGAACGCGGGTGTGCTCGGCGTCATCCCGAAGGCGAAGAACCTCGCGACGCCGAGCCGCGGCGGGCTCGGCTCGCTCGGCAACACCTCCGAGGCGTTCCGCATGCTGCGCACCAACCTGCGCTACGTCTCCGCCGACAAGCCGCCGCGCTCACTCGTCATCACCTCGGCCGCGCAGGGTGAGGGCAAGTCCACCGTCGCCGCGAACCTCGCGCGCGTGCTCGCCGCGGCCGGCCAGCCCGTCGCCCTCGTCGACACCGACCTGCGTCGCCCCGTCGTCCACGAGACGTTCGACGTCGACAACAGCGTCGGCCTCACCGAGGTCCTGACGGGCCAGGCGACGCTCAACGACGTCCTGCAGAAGGGCGATCACAAGAACCTCGTCCTCATCACCTCCGGCCGCATCCCGCCGAACCCGTCGGAGCTTCTCGGTTCGCGCCGCATGACG
Organism: Dermacoccus nishinomiyaensis; assembly: GCF_900447535.1. Classification (NCBI taxonomy): domain Bacteria; kingdom Bacillati; phylum Actinomycetota; class Actinomycetes; order Micrococcales; family Dermacoccaceae; genus Dermacoccus; species Dermacoccus nishinomiyaensis. The sequence continues at coordinate 365,810 of NZ_UFXX01000002.1, forward strand.
GCCGTCATCGAGGCGCTGCAGGAGCGCTACTTCGTCATCCTCGACGCGCCGCCGCTGCTGCCCGTCACCGACAGTGGCCTGCTCGCCGTCGCCGCCGACGGCGCCGCGGTCGTCTACCACTACGGCAAGACGCACCGTGAGCAGATCGCCCTGTGCACGAAGATCCTCGACCAGGTCGGCGCCGTGTACTTCGGTTCGGTGCTCAACATGACGCCCGAGAAGGAGATGGGCGCCGCGATCTACGGCTACGGCGCCGGCAACTACGGCGCTCTGGGCTCGGGTTATGGCTACGGTTACGGCCAGACCGACGAGGCCGCCGAGCCGGACGCCCCGACGCCCGCGCCGTCGACGTCGGGTCTGCTCGTCGACGGGCCGGTCGGTGCAGGCGCCGAGCGTCGTCTCGAGCAGCGCAACGCCCCGACCTCGTCGTCGTCCGCGCCGGCCACGGCCACCTCCGGCAGTGGCGTCACACCGTCGACGAGCGCGGGGGATTCCTCGACCGACTTGCCCCAGAACGGGGCGCACGTCGCCGGACGCGACGCGGCGGGCCATGTCGGTGCGAACGACGCCGGCGCGCCAGACACCGAATGGCAGCCGAACGCTCAGCCGCCGAGCCGCCGTTCGCTGCGGCACAAGCGTCGCGACTGACCGCGCGGTCTGCGACATGACATCGGCCTCACCTCGAACGTTCGAGGTGAGGCCGATGTCATGTCGCGAAGCGCGAGGGTCGGGCCGGAACGCGCGCCCTCAGAGGGCGGCGACGGCGTCGCATAGCGCGCGGACGAAGTTCTCCTCGCTGAAGGTCTGAGCGTGCTCTCGGATGGCTCGCTCATCCCAGTCGCGGGTCCGCAGCTCGTCGAGCGCGCGGGAGATCTGCTCAAGGGTCGAGGCGTCGAAGAAGACGCCGTTGAGGCCGTCGATGACGGTGTCGAGGTAGCCGCCGGCGTGCAGCGCGGCGACCGGTTTGCCGAACGCGCCGCCCTCGAGGGGTGTGAGGCCGAAGTCCTCGTACGACGCGGCGACGAGACCCGCAGCGCCCGCATAGGCCCAGCGCAGTTCCTCGTCGCTGATACCGGAGACGATCTCGACGTTGTCGGGGCGGCTCGCCCTCAGTTGGTCGGCCAGCGGCCCGGCGCCGACGACGAGCAACTTCTCGGGCCGCCCCCTCATCGCGTCGATGACGGCGTCGACGTTCTTGTAGGGCATGAGGCGTGAGACGACGAGGAAGTACGGCGACTCACCCCAGTGCGCGACCGCGCGGATGGGCGTGCGCTCCCCCGCGTCGTCGACCCCGAACGGCGGCGGCATGACGGCGACGTCGTAGCCGTACGCGCGCTTGATGCGCGCGGCGATGACGTTGGCGTTGGCGACGTAGACGTCGGCCGTCGCGGCGGCCTTCGCGTCCCAGGCGAGCAGGGGGCGCTTGAGCACCTCGAGGACGGCGCCCTTGAGGCTGCGGCGACCGTCAGCGCCGAGGTAGTCGTCGCTCGCGTAGAGCCAGCGCGCCGGCGAGTGGCAGTAGACGAACTTCCTGCCCTTCGTCGGGAAGCCGTGCGCCCACCCGCTGGAGCTCGCGACGACGACGTCGGCGTCGATCGTCATGCGGTTCGAGGCCCACGCGAGCAGGGGTAGCGCGAGGCGATGGTGGCGGCGTAGCACCCCGATGCGGTTGAGCGGGGAGACGATGATGGTCTTGTCCGCGAACTCGGGGAAGGTCGTCGACGGGTTGTACAGCGTCGTGTGGATCGGCGCGTCCGGAAACGCGCGCGACATCGCGAGCACGACGCGTTCGGCGCCGCCGCGCTGGGTGATGTAGTCGTGCGCGATGGCGACGCGGGGCCTGCTCACCCCGACAGATGCCGGACGCGAGCGGGCCGGGACCGGACCGGTCGTGGCCTCCTGGGGTGAAACGCCGTTCGAGCGCGCGTCGGTCATCGTCAGGCTCCTTCGACGGCGCGGGCGAGGGCGGCGGCGGGTTCTTCGTCGGGCATGGGCCAGGGCGGGGTCGGTTCGCTCCCCCACTCCGCGAGGCGGTAGCGGCGCCAGAAGTCGCGCACCCACGCAGGCGGATCGGTGGCCGTCACCCAGGCGGGCAGCCCACGCATCGCGGCTTCGAGCGTGCCCGTCGAGAAGATGGAGACGACGGGGCGTCCCAGCTCCGCAAGAGGGCTCGACGTCGAGTCGAACGTGATGCCTCCACGTCGCATGACGGTGTGCAGCGCGCGTGAGACGGCGTCGTTCTCGTTGGGGTGGGGGCGGTAATCCATGCCGCCGCCCCCCTGGCCGCGACACGCCGACCAATACGTGCGCAGGGCCTGCGCCCGCGTCAGTTCGGTGCCGTGAAGCTGCCCCAGCATGACCGGCCGCTCGTTCGTCACCTCGGCACGGGGCATCCGGCTGACCTCCCACAGCATCTGCGACCCGACGACGTCGACGCTGACGTCCAGGCGCCCGGCCCACCAGTACTCGGCGTCGTCGTCCGACCACGCGAGGACGTGCGCGCCCCGCGACGCGGGGGGCGAGGCGGGCGTCAGCAGGCCGTGCTGGACGAGGTGGAACGGCACGTCGCGACGCGCGGCCCACGCCTCGACGGGCGCGGACAGGCCGAGGTAGGCCCCGAGCGACAGCACCGAGGTGATCGAGGGCGCGAGCTGCTGCGTGCCGGTGTGGGCCGTCGGGGTGAGCCCGGGCATGACGTCGTCGACGTCGTGGCCGGCGGGCGTGAGCACGGCCGTCGTGCGGGGCGACAGGTGACGCAGGGGCGCGACGATCGCCTGGCGGCAGCTCGGCGTGAACTTCTCGATGATGACGAGCGTGCGCGGTTCGTCCGCGGGCAGGTGCAGCACAGCCTGCTCAGGCGCGGCGGGCCGTGCGCGGTGCTTGAGGCCCCGAGCCGTGTTCATGACACGGCGTCGACCCCGTTCCCACTGCTGCCACTGCTCGAGGTCGGGCAGAAGGCCGGCGCCCCGTACACTCATCGTCGGTTCCGTTCCGTCGTCGTGAGCGCGGCCCGTTCTCCCCCGGGTCGGCGCGATGGGCGCGCTCTGCTGCGGCCGACGTGCGCACGGCTGACCCTCCGTGCGCGATGATGGTCGTCATGACGAGCCTCGCCCAGAAGCCAACGCTATCGGAGCTGCTGTCCTCCCGCGAGATCCTGCTGCTGTCACCGCACATGGATGATGCGATGCTCAGCGCCTCGTCGGTGGCGCTCGATCACCCGTGCGAGGTGTGGACGGTCTTCACGGGTGCGCCGCGACCGCCTCAGACGACGTCCTGGGACCTCGGCTGCGGGTTCGCGGATTCGGACGCGACGATCGCCGCTCGCAAGGACGAGGACGCACGCGCCTTCGCCGGGACGCCGGCCCGGACCCGTCACCTCGACGCTCTCGAAGGCGCCTATGCGACGCGTGAGCAGCACCGCGCCGCACTGCCCGGCATCGAGGCCGAGATCGACGCGTGGATGACGGCGCATCCCGACGGCGTCGTCATCACCCCCGCCTGTGCGGGGCTGCACATGCCGCCGCCCGTGTGGCAGCCCGCCCTCGACGCGGCGAAGCGCGTCAAGAACGCCGTCGCGGCGCGGCGCGGCGCGGCCTTGTCGGCGACGCCGTCGAACGACGAACCGCTCCGCGAGCGCGAGGCGCCCGCGGGCGAGCCGGCTGAAGCCCCCTCTGCCGTACCCGGCTCTGCCGGCCTCCTGGCGAGCGTCAAGGGCGGTGTGCGGTCTGCGGCGCAGCGGCTCCTGCACGAGGAGCATCTGCGTCGGCGGCGCCGCACGATGGGTGAGGACGGTCTCGCAGCGAACCCTGATCACCTGGCGCTGCGCGATCTGACGTTGCGTGTCGCGGCCCGCCACCCGGGTGTGCAGCTCGTGCTGTTCGAGGATCTGCCCTACCTGTGGCACGCGCGCGGCGACGACGAGGTGGCGCGGCTCGAGCGTTCGAGTGGCGTGGGCGCGACCCGCGTCACCGTGCCCGTCGACGTCGAGCGCAAGCACGCCCACCTGCGTCACTACGCCTCGCAGCTGCCGGTTCTCGATCAGCGCGGGCGTCTGCTCGAGGCGGCGAACCTGCCGGATCACGAGGTGTTCTGGCTGGTGTCGACCCTCCCGGACGCGAACTGATGAAGGCAGGCGGTCAGGTCAGCCCGATGCCCGTGCGGCGCTCGATGGGTTCGCGGCGCACCTTGTAGCGCACGAATCCCCGCGCCTGGCCGGCTCGGAGTCCGGCGCGTGCCGCGAGTCCGATCAGGTCGCGTTGCTCGGCGGGACGCAGCGCCATGCGGGCGGCCGCGCCGGGGAGCTTCGCCATGTCCACGTACCAGCGCGGCGCATGCAGATGCGGCGAGGTCGCCCACAGGTCGTGCGCGGAGCAGAGTTTCATGTGCATGAGACCGGCGTCGTAGGCCCGCCGGAACGCGGCGCTGGTCGTGGCACGTCGCCGCTCGGCCAGGGTCATCCCCCAGCTCTTGCCGAGGGTGTAGCCGGCCGCGACGAGACGTAGCGCGAAGTCGTTGTCCTCCACACCCGGGAAGAAGGCTTGATCCCAGCCGTCGAGGGCCCGCACGGCGTCCTTGCTGAAGGCGCAGGCCCCGCCCATCATGATCGGGTAGCCGGGGTTGAGGTCCACCGCGGAGAAGTCGAGTGCCCCGTATGGATCGGCGCCCGGTCCGAGCACCTCCCAGACATGATCGAGGCCCTCGGTGAACTCGGCCGCGTCGATCATCGTCACGGCGCCCGTGACGAAGTCGGCCTGCGTCAGCCCCTCGTACGCCGCGCGCACGAACGTCGGACCGGCGGCGTCGTCGGCGTCGCACAGGACGGCCAGTTCGGCGGCGGCCTCGCGCACCCCGACGTTCCTGGCCACCGAGATGCCCTGGGCCTCCGTCGCCCGCACGACGCGCAGATTCGCGATGCGGTCGGTGAACTGCTCGACGACCTCGTCCGGTGGCGTCGACGAACGGTTGTCGACGACGAGTACCTCGAAGATCGGCGGATCGAGCTGACGCGACAGCGCCTCGAGCTGCAGCCCGAGCGTGGCGTTAGCGTCGTAGCACGGAATGATCACACTGATGTCGATCATGGAACTCCCCCGTCCTCCCCCGTCGGCCTGCGGCCGCGGCACCCCTTTGGGCGATCATATCGACTCACCTAGGCTGGACGTCATGTCGAACGCGACGCCCGCCATCATCCCCGCACGCGGCGGGTCGAAGGGCATCCCCCGCAAAAACCTCAAGCTGCTCGAGGGCAAGCCCCTCATCGTCTGGACGATCGAGCAGGTCCTCGCGACGCGCGGGCTGACCCCCTACGTCTCGACCGAGGACGCCGAGATCGCCGACGTCGCCCGTGGCGCCGGCGCGCAGGTCATCGAGCGTCCCGACGAGTTGGCGGGTGACACGACGGCGTCGGAGCCCGTCATCGAGCACGCCATCGAGGTCATCACCGCCGAGGTCGGCCGGCCGGATCAGGTGATGTTCCTGCAGGCCACCTCTCCCCTGCGGCTGCCCGGCACCCTCGCGCGCTGCCTCGACGAGTTCGCCGTCACGGGCGCCGACTCGATGGTGGGCGTCGTGCCGGCCGAGATCTTCATGTGGCGTCGCATGCCGCAGGTCGAAGCGCTCTACCCGTACGAGGCGCGCCCCCGCCGTCAGGATCTGACGCCCGATCAGCTGCGCTACCGCGAGACGGGGTCGTTGTACCTGACGCGCACCGAGATCTACGAGAAGCATCACAACCGCCTCGGCGGCTCGATCGAGTTGTTCGTCATGGATCCGCTCGAAGGAATCGACATCGACGCCGAGCACGACTTCACCCTCGCCGAGAGCCTGTGGCGCCGCATGAGCGAACGCGGCGCGTGACGGTTGCCACACGGCCGGTTGGGCGCCCGCAGCCCAGCGCGCCAGCCACCGCGGCCGGTTATGATGAATCACATCGAGTTGGTTGCCTGGCCTGGTCCGCGCGGGGGTGTGCAGACCGCAGCATCACACGCCGTGTCACGGCTTGACGACCGTCGGCGTGCGCCGAATGACTTCAGGAGAGTCATGACCACCATTGCCCGGGAGATCGCGCCCTATGTCGTGTTCAGTGATGACACGATCCTCGCGGCCCTCGCGAAGATCAGTGAGAACAAGGCGGGCATCGTCTTCTGCGTCGACTCGCACGGCATCCTGCAGGGAGCGTTGTCCGACGGCGACTTCCGTCGCTGGGTCACCTCCCACCCCAGCGGCGACCTGAGCACGCCCGTCATCGAGGCGGCACACCGTTCGCCGGTGAAGCTTGCGTTCGGTACCGAGACGTCGACGATCTCGCAGGCCTTCCGTGATGGCGTGCGCGTCATCCCACTCGTCGACGAACGCGGCCATGTGCGCGCTGTCGCCCGCAATGCTGTGGGAAGCGAGGTGCGGATCGGCCGCCATACGATCGGTGAGGGCCACCCCACACTCGTCATCGCCGAGATCGGCAACAACCACCAGGGCGACATCGAGCTCGCGAAGCGGCTCGTCGATCTCGCGAAGGGTGCCGGCGCCGACGCGGTGAAGTTCCAGCTGCGCGACCTGACGGGCCTGTACCGCCAGGGAGGTTTCGCCTCCAGCGCGGGAGAGGACCTGGGCGCGCAGTACACGATGAACCTGCTCGCCAAGTACTCGTTCACGAACGAGCAGATGATCGAGATCCTCGACTACTGCAAGAGCGTCGACATCGACGCCTTCTGCACACCGTGGGACGAGGCGTCGCTGCGAGTGCTCGCCGACTACGGCGTCCCGGCGCTGAAGATCGCGAGCGCCGACATGACGAACCATGACTTGCTGCGTGCGTGCGCCGCCGAGCACCTGCCGATGCTCGTCTCGACGGGCATGTCGACGGAGGACGAGATCATCGCGAGCGTCGAGGTGATGCGTCAGGCGGGCGGCGAGTTCGTCCTGCTGCAGGTGCAGTCGACCTATCCGGCGCCCTTCAAGGACATCAATCTGCGGTACATGTATCGCCTCGGCGTCATCGGCGAGTGTCCCGTCGGCTACTCGGGGCACGAGCGGGGTTACCACGTGCCGATCGCGGCCGTGGCGCGTGGTGCGCACGTCGTCGAGAAGCACTTCACGATCGACAAGAGCCTCGAGGGCAACGACCACCAGGTCTCGTTGCTGCCCGAGGAGTTCGCCGAGATGGTGACGAAGATCCGTGAGGTCGAGCTCGCGCTCGGCAACGGTGAGACGCGGGCGGTCTCCACGGGTGAGCTGATGAACCGTGCGAATCTCGCGAAGTCGCTCGTCGCGACGCGTGACATCGCCGTCGGCGAGAAGCTGACGCGGGAGGACGTGACGATCAAGTCGCCGGGCCGCGGCCTGCAGCCGAACCGTCTCGAGGCGCTCATCGGCCGCACCATGCGGCGCCCGATCGAGTCGGGTGACTTCTTCTACGCGACCGATCTGACGGACGCTGTCGCGCACGGGCGCGCGTACGAGTTCAAGCGCCCCTGGGGACTGCCGGTGCGCTACCACGACGCGCGCAAGCTGCTCGGTGCCGGTGAGACGCTGACGAACCCGGACTTCCTCGAGTTCCACCTGTCCTACAAGGACGTGGAGATGAGCCCCGAGCAGATCGCGGATGCGTTCGGCCACCAGAAGTTCGACGGCATGTTCCACACCGTCCACTGTCCCGATCTGTACGCCGGTGACTTCATCATCAACCTCGCGAGCGAGGACGACGCGACGTGGGAGCGCTCGATCGTCGAGGTCCAGAAGGTCGTCGAGATCACGCGTGACCTCAACCGCTGGTTCGACGACACCGAACCCCCCATCGTCATCTGCACGATGGGCGGGTTCACGATGGACGCCTTCGACACGCCGGCGCAGCGCACCGTCAAGTACCAGCGCATCGCGAAGGCTCTCGCGCGCATCGACGACGCCGACGTGCGCCTGACCGCGCAGACGCTGCCGCCGTACCCGTGGCTCATGGGCGGCCAGCAGCACCACAACCTGTTCATGGACGTCGACGACACCGTCTGGTTCTGCGAGCAGTTCGGGCGCCGGTTGACGTTCGACCTGTCGCACTCGAAGCTGGCCGCAAACTTCACGAAGAAGCCGTTCAGCGAGTACGTCGAGAAGCTCGCCCCGCTCAGCGACCACCTGCACATCGTCGATGCCGAGGGCGTCGACGGCGAGGGGCCGCAGATCGGTGACGGCGAGATCGACTGGCCGACGACGGCCGCTCAGCTCGAGCGTCTAGCCCCGCGCATCCCGTTCATTCCCGAGATCTGGCAGGGCCACGTCAACAACGGCGAGGGTTTCTGGACGGCTCTCGACCGGCTCGAGGCGTGGTTCTGACGGGCCCGGCCGGCGCGCGCACGACGTCCCAGCTCGCGCGGCCCGAGTGTTCGATCGTCGTCCGACGAGGAGAATGGCATGTCTGAGCCGATCGCCCTGTGGGTGGCGCCCGTCTCCAACCTGGCCGGTGTGGCACGGCACTTCATCGACGTCGCGCGCGTCGGGCTGCCGGGGTTCCGGCTCGTCGTCGCCGCGCCCGAGGGGCCGCTGCTCGACGAACTGCGGGCGCTGAACTGCCCCGTCGTCCCACTCGACCTCGAGCAGCCGCTCCCCCGTGTCGTGGCGCAGCTTCGCCGCGTCATCAAGAAGCTGGCTCCGGCGGTCGTGCATTCGCACCTGGCGAAGGCCGACTTCCTCGTGACGATGGCGTCGGTCGGTCTGCCGGTGACGCTCGTCTCCAGCGAGCACCACATCCCCGAGGATCCCCTCGTGTTCCACGGGACGAAGGTCAGGGCGTACTCGCGTCAGGCCGCCCATCACGCCCGCATCCGACGCTTCTCCCAGCTCATCGCCGTGAGTGAGTCGACGAAGCGCGACATGCTGCGCTACTGGCGCCCGTCCGCGCCCGTCACCGTGGTACTCAACGGGGTGGACCGCCCCGCGCGGGTGCAGCAGCGCGAGCCCGGCCTGCGCGTGCTGTCGCTGACGCGTCTGTCCGCCGAGAAGAACGTGGCGATGACCCTGCGCGCCTTCGCGAAGGTGCTCGAGACCCACCCCGAGGCGACGCTGAGCGTCGGCGGCACGGGTGAGGACGCGGGCGCGTTGAAGCAGCTCGCGGCCGAACTCGGTCTCGGCGAGGCGGCGAGGTTCGTCGGCTTCGTCGACCCGGACGAGGCCATGGCGACGCACGACATCCTCGTGCAGCCGTCGAAGGCCGACAACCTCTCGTACACGCTGCTCGATGCGACGGCCAACGGTCTCGGCGTCGTCGCGAGCAACATCGGCGGCAACGGCGAGATCGTCGCGCCGCAGTGCCTGGTCTCGCTCGGCGACATCGACGGTGCCGCCGCGGCGATCATCGATCAGGGCCTCCACCTCGACCGACGTCCGACGCTGCCGGCCACCATTCCGACGGTGGCGCAGATGGCCGAGCAGATCGTCGCGGTCTACGCGCAGGCCGGCGCGCTCCTGAGCCAGGAGCAGCATGCTTGATCGACTGACCATCGCCTCCAACCAGGGGACATTCGGTGGCGGCGAGGTCATGCTCCTCGCGATCGCCGAAGCTGCTCGAGAACTCGAGATCGACGTCACCGTGGTGGCGCCCGCGGACCCGGGAGAGGTCGTCCGACGAGCGCGTCTGCGTGGCTTCTCAACGGTGGCCATCCCGGGCTCGAGCCGTCGTAGCTACCTGACGAACCTTCGGCGTTGGGATCAGGACGAACGCCAGGGCATCCTGTGGTGCAACGGTCTGCGGCCTGCCTTCGCTACCTCCGGCCATGTGGGACGGGTCGTTCATCTGCACCAGGAGCCGCGGGGTCCGCTCGCGGCGGCTTCGCACCTCGCTCGACGACAGAGCCTGGCGACGATCGTCCCCTCGGATTTCATGTCGCATCAGATCCCAGGAAGTACGGTGCTGACGAACTGGACCGCGCCGCCGACCCCACGCCGACACCGGGCTCCCGCGCCGACCCCGAGGATCGGGTACTTGGGGCGCCTGTCTTCCGACAAGGGCGTGCCAGTTTTGTGCGATGCCGTTCGTTCGATGATCGACGAAGGCATCGATGTCGAATTGCTCCTTGCCGGTGACGCGCGTTTCGTCAGCACGCAGGACGAACGTCGGGTCAGTTCAGCCATTCACCGACTCGGCGACAGTGTGACCTGCCCCGGGTGGATGGACCGAAATGACTTCTTCTCTGCGATCGATCTCGCCGTCTTCCCGTCGACGTGGGCCGAGCCGTTCGGCTTGGTCGCGGCGGAGGCCATGGGCGCTCGTTGCCCGTTCGTCGTCAGCGACTCCGGAGCCCTACCTGAAGTGGTTGGCGCGGACTACCCGTTCGTAGCTCGTGCAGGCGATGCAGAAGACCTTGCCCGGACGCTGACTGCTGGGCTCGACGCCCCCTGGTCCGAGATGCTGACTGCCAGCTACGAGCGTTGGGAGGCGCTGTTCTCCCCCGAAGCAGGCAGAGGGCGCCTCGCGACCCTACTCCAGTCCCTACCCACGTCTACTCGAGGAGTTGTTACTGCATGAGGGCCTCCATCGTCGTCCCCAGCCGAGCCGGCGCAGAACGACTGCCCGTCCTGCTCTCTGCACTGCAGCGCCAGACGGAGTCGGATTTCGAGGTGATCGTCGTCCTCGACGGTGACATCGACGGCTCCGAGGCCCTCGTCCGCGATCACCCGCTACGCGGTCTGCGAACCATCGTGTTCCCCGAGAACCGAGGACGTGTCGCTGCCCTCAACGCCGGCTTCGCAGATGCGACGGGTGAGGTGCTCATCCGCTGTGATGACGACCTCGAGCCCGGCCCTGAGTTCGTCAGCGAACACATCAAGGCCCACGAGGAACTCGAATGTGGAGTGGTGGGCATCTACCGCAATGTGATGGCCGACACTCCCTACGCACGCGCCTACGGGAGGGACGCAGACCGCCGCTTTCGCGAGGCGGCCTATAGGGCCACGCCGGACCAGCGATGGTTGTACTGGGCAGGCAATTGCTCCGTCACGCGAACGATGTGGGACAAGGTCGGTCCCTACGACGTGCGCTTTCGGGCGTACGGCTGGGAGGACGTCGACTACGGTCTGCGCCTCCACGAAGCGGGGTACCCCATCGTCCTCCGACAGTCGCTCGAGACGACGCATCACGCAGCCGCCAGCACGACCGAGGCCCGCGTTCGTCGTGCCTACCGTTCAGGCCAGGCGAAGCGACTCTTCGACAAGATCCACGACGGCATCGCTCCGGCGGGGCTCGCGCCTACGAACGACTCGGTATGGAACGTGACGAAGAATGTGCTGCAACGCGCGCTCGAATACGACCGCGCCCGCCGCGCATCCGGCATCATCGATCGGGCCCTCCCGTTCATTCCACGTATGGCTGCCACGAAGCTGGTCGCCCTCCTCGTCGAGGCCGCAGCAATCGCCGGGTACGCCGATCAGAAGGACGCTGCCAATGACTTCTGACCGGCCCCAGGGCCGTCGTCCACTGAAGGGGGCATCCTGTGTGGTCTGACCTGCGTTATCTCATCGGTACGTTCGATCCGCGAAGCCGCAATCAACTCTTCGCCAATGTCTTCGCGCAATTCTTCCTCGCCCTCATGGATCTTCTGGGCGTGGCCGCCATCTATCCCCTCATGCAGGTCGCGATGGGCAAGAACATCGACGAGGGGACTTTGGGAACGCTTCATCGGCTCCTGGGCAGCCAGGACAAGAACCACTTCGCCGTCACACTGGCAGCTCTCATGGCTCTGTCCTTTCTCATCAAGGCCGTTCTCACAGCCGTCCTGCAGTGGTGGGGAGCGGGCGTCGTCACACGCCTGCAGACGGGCACCTCGCGGAAACTGCTCCAGAGCTACATGTCCGAGGGTTACCTGGAGCATCGTCGCCGTAATACCGGCGAGGTCATCCGCACCGTTGGGGCTGCCACTCAAGCAGCGCACCAGAATGTTCTCAGCGGGTTCATCGGAGTTCTGAGTACCCTGATGTCGGTCGTGGCCATCGGGACGCTGCTCATCGTCGTCACCCCCGTCACGGCGCTGTGTGCGGCGCTCTACTTCGCTGTGGCGGTCTTCATCATCCAGCGTGTACTCGGCCCGGCGAACCGTCGCGCTGGCGAGGCCGCGCAGCACTCTGCGTGGCTCAGCAGCAAGACGTTGATGGAGGCCATGCACGGTTTCCGCGAGGCAAATCTTCATGGCGCGAAGAGTTTCTTCGTCGACCGTTACGACCATTACAACGTCGCCAACTCTCAAGCGGCCCGCAAGGCGAACTTCCTGGCCCAGCTCCCGAAGAACCTTCTCGAGTTCGTGACGATGATCGGGCTGACGATTCTCATCGTCGCGTCGGTCCTATCGGGCAACGCTGAATCCACCATGCCCATTCTCAGCCTGTTCGCCGCGGCCACAGTCAAGGTTCTGCCGCTGATGGTCTCGCTGACGGCCACCATCGGCAACATTCGATTTGGCCGCGAAGGCCTGCACATCACCGTCGCAGCTCTTCGCGGCATGCCTCGAACGGCGGGCGAGAGCGCATCACGAGGTCGCCGTGCGGGCACGCTCGTGCCTCACCAGAGTCCGTTACCCGTCACTTCCGACCTGGAGATACGCCACGTCTCCTTCAGCTACGAAGACGGCGCAGGCAATGTTTTGAACGACATCAACCTGCAGATTCCACATGGAACGTCCATGGCGCTGTGCGGGCCCAGCGGCTCCGGGAAGACGACATTGGTCGACATCATTCTCGGTCTGATGTCCCCCTCCGAGGGGCGTGTCACGTACGGCGGGGTCCGAACGGACGCGAACGATCGGCGCTGGTTCGATGCCGTCGCGTACGTTCCCCAGGATGTCTATCTGCTCGATGACACCCTGGCGAACAATGTGGCGTTCGGTATTCCTGAAGCGGATCAGGATCCGGCGAGGATCGAGCGATGCCTCGAGCGTGCCGAACTGGGTGACGTCGTGGACTCGTTAAAAGATGGCATCCGCACCGAGATCGGCGAGCGCGGCACACGCTTGTCGGGGGGGCAGCGGCAGCGGCTCGGGATCGCGCGAGCACTGTATCGCGGGCCCCAGGTGATCGTTTTCGACGAAGCAACATCAGCGCTTGACAATGCGACGGAGCACAAGATCACCTCGACGATCAACGGCCTGAGGGGTGAGATCACGACCATCATCGTTGCCCACCGCCTCTCGACCGTCCGTGATGTCGATGCCCTGGCCTATCTGCGTGATGGTCACGTGGAGGCGTACGGAACGTTCTCCGAGGTGGAGGCCCAGTCGCCGTCCTTCGCCAACTTGGTGCGCCTGGGGAGGCTGGACGCCGTGGAGCCGCCGGCCGGGGCCCTGGACATGGAGCCGTCATCGTGACGGGCACCTTCGACCACTCGAAACGTCCCCGGTTTCGGTGCCGTTCGCGGTCGGCGAGACACGGCAAGCCTCGCGCACTCCTGATCACGCACAGCTTTCCCCCGAATGTGGGAGGAGTCGAAGAGGTCGTCTCGTCGCTCGCCGCAGGGTTACGGCACCACCCGACGGTGTCAGCAGACGTGCTCACGCTTGCCCCGGCCGAGGCATCCGACGATGCGCGTTTCGCACCCGCGCGCATCCTGCGCGGCCTGTCTCTTGCCGCCATCCGAGCCTCCACGGCGTATGACGTCTTTGTCTTTCACTCCCCGGTCCTGAAGCTCTCGTGGCTCCCCCTCCTCACAGGAAAGCCACGGATCAATGTCATCCACGGGCGGATGTTCGACGCCGACGACCCCGCGCAAGTCGCCGCGGCTCGATCATCCGCACCTCGGCGGGCTGTCTTCCACCTGACTCGACGCCTCAAACTTGCCTTTCTGAAGAGCGCTGACCTTCGGATCGCCGTCTCGGCTGCTGTGGCCGATGAGACGGGGCCCGGAGCACGCATCGTCCACAACGGGTGCGACCACTCGACCTTCACCTGCACGGCGCCCATTGAGAACCGCGACCCGCGCCGTATCGTCTTCGTCGGGAGGCTCTCACCGGAGAAGGGTGTGTCGGTCCTCGTCGACGCCATCCGACAACTCGAGTCGACCGGTGAGGACCCACATCTCGACGTGATCGGCGATGGGCCGTGCCGTGAGGAGTTGGAAGCGCGCGTCGCGTCGGCGGGCCTTTCGAGGAAGGTCATGTTTCTCGGCAAGCTGTCCCCCAGCTCGGTCGCCGCGCGCCTCAACGACAGCGCTATCGCGGTCGTTCCCTCGCTCTGGAGCGAGGCGTACGGTCTCGTGGGTGTGGAGGCGCAGGCTTGCGGTTGCGCGGTCGTGGCCTCTGACGTGGGCGGGTTGCCGGAGGCCCTCGGGGAGGCTTGCCTGCTGGTGGAACCTGGATCGGCGAGTGACTTGGCGCGTGCACTGCTAGAACTGACCGACCCTCAGACGCTTCATCGCCTTGCAGCCCGCGGCCAGGCACACGCCCGACAGGCGACGAGGGACGAGATGGTCCGCAATCACGCGGAGGCCATGTCCGTCGTCGCCTCGCGCGAGTGCAGCCGCAGACGACGTTTGCGGCGTTTCGTGACCGCCGCTCTACGCGGATGACCCTCTACCTCGCGATCAGCTCAGAGGGTCAAGCAGCCCGGGAGGCTTGACCGCGAGCGAACCAGCTCGAATTTTGACCTCGGTGACGAGGTTCCCCCAGCATGTCACGACTTCCCGAGCAGCTTGCGTCGCCTGCTTCTTCCTCATAGTCATCAGCACCACGTTGCGGGGGGCGGCTGTCACAGCTCTCGTGACAAGTCTAGGGAGCCGGTGCAGGCGTTGGTAGAGCTCCGGGTGGCGGTGCCACACGAGTACTTCGCCGCACGACGCCGAATAGACCTTGCGGAGTAGCACATGCTTGTCGCTGGTGGGGCGGAAGTACATGAGCATGTCCGGTGCCGCTGCCACATCGGCTCCCACCCGCAGGGCCAGCCGGATGGAAAGCTCGAAGTCCTCGATGCCGTATGGAGGCAGGGCTGTGTCGAAGCCCCCGGCCGCGAAGAAGACATCGCGGCGGAACGCGGCGTTGCCGCTCATCACGGCGTTGCCGAAGCTACCGCGTACGACACATTCGGGGTTCAATATCGGCGCGTCCGGGTCGAAGGGCTCGCGCATCTCACGGTTGAGCCCTGCCACGACGTCATGGGCCAGCAACCCGTCATGGGCTGCTTGGACCCATCCTTCGGCCACCTGGTCGTCACAATCACAGAACGCGAGAAATCGGGCGCGACTCTCTTGGGCTCCGCTGTTGCGGGCTGCCCCGGCACCCTTCTTCGCAGAGGCGTCGATGACCCGCAGGGGCACGGGAAAATTTCGAGCGATCCCCTCGACCACATCCCGCGTGTCGTCGGTGGAACCGTTGTCCGCGACGATGACCTCCCAGCGGATGCGCGAGCGTTGGGCGCGTAGCGCGTCCAACTGCTGTCGGATGACGTGCGCGCCGTTGAGCACGCAGATGATGACACTGAGGTCAGGCCCTGGCTCGGTTGGCTGCGTCTCGATCATTCGGACCCCCACAAGTGCTCCAGTGCTTCGGCGCGATGCCGCAGCGTGTGCTCGGCCAGCGTGCGGCGACGCCCCTGCTCTCGCAACGCGGCGTAGGACGAAGGGCGGGCCATGACATCCCGCGCGAGCGCGACGAGCTCGTCGTGGCCCTCGAAGACGAGCACTTCCTCGCCGGGCACGTAGTACTCCTCCACGTCGACTCGGTCGACCAGCTGAACGGCGCTGACACCGGCGGCTTCGAACGTGCGCATCGTGAAGCCATCCTGGTCACCGTGGATGTTGAGTGTCGCGATGCTGTTGCGCATGATCGCGAGGGCGTCCGTGCCGGGCACGTCTCGGCCACTGGGGATCCCCCTGCTCGTGAGACGCCACGTCCGCGCGCGGTCATACGGGTGATCCGACCATCCTCTCCCCCACGCCTGCACGGGGACGCCCGCACTCATGAGGGCCTGCAGCGCATCCTCGCGCTTGGCGAGCGGGGCACCGATGAACGACACCACGCCCCGGCCGGCTGACGTCGTGCTCATCGCGGCCGTGTCGTCGAAGCCCAGCGGCACGTGCAGGGCGTCGAAGCCCTGGCCGACCAGGGCCTGCGTGTCCAACGCGCTGTAGGTCGCCATGCGGGCGTAGCGGCCCACCAGCTGCGGATCGAAGTCGGTGCGTCGCATCTCGTCGTACATCCACACGGCGACGTGGGAGGCCGATGTCTGCGCTGCCTGCCAGAAGTCGTCGGTCAGCACATCGCCGCGGATCACGAGCACGATGTCGGGCTTCACCTCACGCACGCGTGAGGCCGCCCGTTGCGAGACGACCTGTGGCGACAGGTGAGCGTCCTTGCCGCGCAGCTTGGCCGGCAGCTCGTGACGCGCCTTGCGCCAGACCCGCTCGGCCGACGAGGTCGCGGCGTCGTAGCAGTACGTCTCCACCGTGTAGTCGAGTGACTCGAAGGCGCGGCGGATCGAGGTGTAGTACCCGTGGAATCCGGGCGAGACGATGAGCAGCCGCGTCACGACGTCTCCCCACCGATCTGCTTCGCCGGCACGCCACCGACGACGGCGCCGGCGGTAACGTCGCGGATGACGACGGCGCCCGCAGCGACCGTCGCACCCGCCCCGATGCGGACGCCGCCCAGGACGACAACGTTCTGCCCGAGGAAGACGTCGTCCTCGATGACGACGGCGCCGGTGCCGTGCACAGCGTGCCGGTTCTCGCCGCGAGCGTGGTCGGTCGTCGTCACCATGACGTTGTCTGCGAACACGCAGCCGCGACCGATGCTCACCGGGTCGATCGAGTGCAGGTGAGCCCGGAAGCCCATGTAGACACCATCACCGATCGTGATGCTCGAGCGGTCGTTCTCCGTCGCGAGCCACGCGTCCTCACGGATGATGACGCCGTCGCCGATGGACATGCGCTGCACGCCACGCAGCATCTGCGGGTTGATGACGACGCTGCCGGCGCCGATGTGACCGAACGCGGCGCGCTTGAGCGGCATCGTGGCCTGGGCGAGCCGGTAGCGCACCCCTGCTCGAGCTTCGACTGCCTTGCGGATGATGGTCACGTGCGCACCTTCCAGCCGTGGTTCGCCTGCACGAGTTGGGTCTTGAACTTGCCGACGGCGTCGATGTCGCGCCCGGTCAGGGAGCGTGCGCCGTTCCACACGAGGTTGACGGCGGCGGCACCGAGCAGGCCTGCGTACAGGCCCGGCCCGCCGTTCCATTTCTCGTGGTACTTGAACCGGGCGTCCATGAGCCAACCGGTGCGGCGCGCGGGGTCGGACGAGCCGCCACCGACGTGGTCGATGCGCGGGCCCGGCAGGAGCACGACCGGCAGGCCGCGCTGTTCGTGCAGGCGCCGCTGCAGGTCGATCTCCTCGCAGTTCATGAAGTAGCGCTCGTCCATGCCGCCGATGGCCCTGAAGTCGGCCGTCGGGAAGAGCATCGACACACCGATGAGCCAGTCCACGATCTCCGGCTCGTCCGAGTGCCAGCTCGCGACGTCGTTGCCGATCCGGTTCTCGAACCACATGACGCCGTGCAGGCGTGCGAACGGGTCGAGCGTCTCGAGCACGTTGCTTGACGTCGTGGGCCAGTTGCGCCCGACGCACCGCTCGACGCCGTCCTCGTAGACGACGGTGCCGACGACGGCGGGCAGCCACGGGGCCGCGCCCGCGAGCAGTTCGGTGATGAACGTCGGCGCGATCTCGACGTCACTGTTGAGCACGAGGGTGAGATCGTGTCGCGCCTCGTTCACCCCGGTGTTGACGGCGGCGCCGAACCCGCCGTTGACCGTGCGGCGCACGACGTCGCAGCCCGTGGTCTGCGGAAACGGATTGGGCGAGCAGTCATCGGCGACGATGATCTGGATGTCGACATCACCCGACTGGGCTCGCAGTTGCTCGATGAGCGCCTGGGTCGGCTCCGCGTCGCCGTAGTGGGGGATGACGACGCTGACGGCATCACACGGGAACATCGACGTCCTGCTGTTCTTGGAGGTAGGTACGCGGGGCCCGTTCCGTCGCGGGTACCTGCGAACCAGCACGTAGTGGCTGCGCCGAGCTGGCTTGCAGGTGCGCCGGAACGGCATCGCGGAAGATCGAGCGCGGAACGCCCAATCGGTGGGCCATGCACATTCCGAGAATGATGAAAGCTCCCAGTGTCATGAAAACCTCCCCCAGTTTCCAGGCGCACACGAGCAGCACCACGACTGAACCCTCCAACCTGAGAAGGACCGGAGGAATGACTACACGCCGATCGAAGATCCCTAGTCCGATGACCATGAAAGCGATGATCACGATGAGCAAGAAGGGCCAGCCGCCCTCGACGAACGCCTGCTGATACGAGTTGTGGAAGAAGGCCTCGCGGACGCCTCCGAGGAGCACTTTTCCCTGATTCAAACCGAGGCCGTACCAAGGAGTGACGTGCGTCTTTGCTGTCATGGCCTCCTCGATCTGGTGGCGAAACCAGTCGTCACCCTTGCGGTCACCGAAGGCACTCGACTGGCTGAGGTTTTCCATCAGGTACTTAAGGATGAAGTAGCCGATCGCGCCAAGACCGAGTCTGAACGTAACGCCCGTACGGGGGCGCAGGTACATCCAGGCCAGGCCTGCGCCATACGCCGCGAGTGAGGTCCGCGACCCGGTTAAGAAGAGCAGGACGAATGAAGCCGCTATCCACCAACGATGCCAGCGCTTGGGCAGGACACTGAGCCCAAGGCACCCCCATAGCGCGTAATACATGCCCGCCACGTTCTTGTCTCCATAGAAACCCGTGAGATAGGGCGGGTAGAAATCAGGCGTGAGATGCAGGTAGTACACGGGCACATTCAGGATGGCCCCGACCATGCCGCCGATGATGAGGGAGCGAACATTGATTCGCCCCGTCGCGATCACTGCAGCCGCCAGAAGAATCAAGAAGAACTTGAAGTCCCGTTGCAGCCAGGGCATGCCATTGTGCTGTGATTCCACGGCGAGAAATGCCAACAGGCCGAACATGACGAGAAGCAGGATGCCGCCCCACTTGACCCTGACGAGAGCTCGACGGAATGCGCCGTACATGACCATGGCTGCAGCGGTGATGACGCCACCGGGAAACCCTGCCTTGAAGGTCCACATGACGACGATCAGCGACACCCCGAAAAGGAAGTCCACGACGACGATCGGCCCCCACCACGAGGCGACGCTCTTGCCGACGCGGTCGAGGCGACGCTCGATCGGTGTCTGCTGCTCCTCCTTGAGCGCCTGCCGGGCGGCCTCGTGGGCCGGAGAATAGACAGAACTCATGATTCGCACCTCTCGAGCAGGCCGCGGGCGACCAGGTCGTCGATGAAGTGCACGACGTGTTCTCTGATCACGTGGGGTTCCCAATCGTTCGTCCGGGCTAGTTCTTCGATGACGGCGTCAGCGTCGGGGGCGCCGATCGCGCATTTCCAGATGGTGGCACCGACTGCGTCGAGGCGGACGATGCGGCCCTGGCTGCTCGTGAGCACCCACAGCACGTCATCGTCCAGCAACGTTGCGAGACCGGCGGGCCGTTGCCACCTCATGACTCCCCCTCGCCGCTCGGCTCGGTGCACGTGCCCGCATCGCGGCGCTCGCGTTCGCGCCCGGATCCCTCGCCCACGCGGGTCACCAACCGTCGCACGTCGTCCCCCGCGTGACGCAGCCGCTCGAGGTAGGCGTCGACGTAGTCCCGCGTGGAGGGCTCACGCCCGAGTTGGGCGCGCAGCAGGTCGTCGTTGACGATGAGGAAGGCCCGGATGACGCGCGCCTTCTCGCCGGCCCCTTGGGCGGCGTTCCAGCGCCCCCACCACTCCTCGAAGCGCCCGCCAGTACCCCGCGAGAAGTAGTGCCACAACCGGTATCCGGGGTCGGAGCGGTAGGCGTCGAGGTTGCCGGTCGCCGCCGCGAGCGCCAGATCGGCGCGGAAGCGATGCGACAGCGCGACGAGAGCTTCGCGTGTGGCGCCATCGGCCTCGTTCCACCCGCGCTCGAGATCTCCGGCCCGCTGACCGCCACTGCGACCGTAGTGGAGCAGGAGGATGAGTCGCTGGGCGGGCAGGGACGGCACGGTGCACGCCACGTCGGCGATGTCGTGCTGCTCCCGCTCGGCCCACAGCGCCTCGAACGCGTCCTCGGGGCTCACCTCGAAACCGGGCCACTTGCGATGCAGGTCGACCATGCCGAGGGGGTGAGAGAGGTTCATCGCGTGCCCGAACGCCGAGCCCTCCTCGAAGCCGGTGACGCGCTTCCATCCGCGCTCCTGCATCTCGGCCAGCAGCAGGTCGACGTGGTCGGGGCGCACGAGGATGTCGACGTCGAGCGATCCGCGTCGTCCGTCGCTCAGTTCGGGATGGATGGCGGCCCCCTTGACGTGCAGGATGTCTGCGCCGCAGGCGTCAGCGACGATCTGCATGTAGGCGTGCACGAGTTCGAGACGCACGTGCGACGGCACCGTCGGGTGCTCCGCGTCGTTCACCTCGGTCATGTCTTCCTCACGCTCGATGTCGCCTCCCATTCGCTCGACGTCTCGCCGGCTCAGCCCGTGAGCCCTCGGTCGCCCAGTTCCCGCAGCGCGTCGTCCCACGCCGATGAGTCCGCGCCCGGAACCTCCCACGAGCGGCGGATGAAATCCTGGATCGCGTCCTTGCTAGACATCTGGGGGCGCGGCGCGCCGATGCTGTCGGCGAAGGTGAGGTCGGCGACGGCGTGGTCGATGTCGCCCGCCCGGTGGACGTCGACGTATTCGATCTCGCCCGTGGACGTCGGCGCGGCGTCGCGCGCGAACGTCGCGAGCTCGGTGAGGTCGGTGCGCACCCCCGTGCCGGAGTTGATGACCCGCACCTCGCCCACCTCGTTCGGGTGTTCGACGAGCCAGGCGAGCAGCGCCGCGACGTCGCTGACGTGGATGAAGTCGCGCGTGGCCGTGCCGTCACCGTAGACGGACAGCGGGCGTCCCTCGCGCAACCGGGCGAGGAACGCGGCGAGCACACCCGTGTAGGGGTTGTGTAGCGCCTGCCCGAAACCGACGACGTTCTGCGGGCGAACGATGTCGACCGGGATGGCGGCCGCGTGCTCGCGCAGCGCAGCTTCACCCTCGGATTTCGTCTCGCCGTACACGGAGACGGGGTGGTGCGGGTCGCTCTCGCGCGACGGCGCCGGTGTGGACTGTTCGCAGCAGACCGTTCCGTACCGGTCACCGTGTTCGGGGCAAGCGCGACGGCCCTCCCCGTAGACCGCGCGCGACGACATGGCGATCAGGGGCACGCCCCAGCTGCGAGCCGTGTCGCCTGCGAGCCGGGTGCCGTCGACGTTCACGCGGCGGTAGCGATCCTGTTCGTACATCGACTGGCCGGTGCCGGTTTCGGCGGCCAGGTGCACGATGGCGTCTGCGCGGGGCAGGCCCGCCCAGGCCGCAGCGTCAGCGACATCCCCTTCGATGACGAGCCCGGGAAAACGCCGGCGGCTGGCCTCGGCATCCGCGTGCACCTGCTCGCTGAGGTTGTCGAGCGCCGTGACCTCGTGACCCGCGTCGACGAGTCGCGCGGCGAGGTATTGGCCAATGAAACCGGCCCCACCGGTGATGATGATGTGCATGCTGCCTTCCGCCCCCGTGCGCCGGGATCATTGTCTCGCGCCAGGCGGGTCGAGCGTGGTCGCCCCGCAATGCCTCACTCTACGTGGCGGCAGCGCCCACTCTATCGGGAACGTCATAGTGAGACCGTAGGATGACGACGATCACGTGGTGTGACGTGGGCTCGGAAGGGGACGGGATGAGCGCGGGGATTTCGAGGCTGTCGTGGGTGCGTGAGCAGGCAGCCGACCTCAATCGCGATGCGCGTACGGTGGCCGGCGCGGCTCTTCGACGCCGTCGGGGGCCCTTCGCCCAGCAGCTGCGGCGCGTGCGTCCGCACCTGGACATCCCGCCCCTGCCCGCCGCCGGCGGCGTGTGGGCCATCGCGATGGTGAAGAACGAGTCCGACATCATCGACTCGACTGTCCGCCACCTGCTGGAGCAGGGCGTCGAGAACTTCCTCGTCATGGACAACGGCTCCGATGACGACACCCTAGAGATTCTGCGCGGGCTCGAACAGGAGATCCCCGGGTTCCACGTCGGGATCGACTCCGAACCCGCTCATTACCAGGGCGCGAAGATGACGGTGCTCGCCGACGCGGTCCGCCGCGCGGGCGCCACGTGGGTCCTCCCCTTCGACGCGGACGAGTACTGGTACGGCGTCGACGCTCCGCTCGTCGAGGTGCTGGGTCGCACCCGCGCCAGCGTCGTCGAGGCGCGGTTGCACAATGTCTTCCCGAGTGTCGACGGCGGCTGGCAGGTCGACGACCAGCCCCAGCACCTGTCGAAGGTGGCCTTCCGCGCCCACCCATTCGTCACAATGGGCGAGGGCAATCACGATGTCGCCCGCCCCGGCGAGTGGAGCACCGAGCTGCGGATCCTCCACGTCCCGCTGCGCTCGTACGAACAGTTCAAGCGCAAGGTGACGGCCGGCGCGCGAGCCCTCGCGCTCACGGATCTACCCGCGCAGACGGGCAACCACTGGCGTCAGGCGCAGAATGCGTCGGAGGACGACCTCCTCGAGCAGTGGCGCCACGCGCAGGCGGGTTCAGTGCCTGCGATGGGGCTTGTCCCGCAAGGGCACCTCCGGCCGGCGGGCGGGACGCTCCCCCCGCCGTGGCCCGACTCTGGCAACCTCAGTACGTGACCGCAGGCCGGATGGCCAGACCGTGAGGCCCCGGGCCGACTCGTCCGAAGGATGTGAAGATCAATGGGCATCGTGAGAGCCCTCGCAGGGTTCACGCGTCAGGTCATGGACCCCAGAAATGACCGGGACAGCCGGCGGAACGCGCGCCGTGAAGTGGCTAACTTGGCTGTTCGGCAGGCCACCCCTCAGTGGCTCGACGCATCCGCCCTGGGCCGGTTGCCCGACCCACTGTTTCCCAAGGCCTACGGGGCCTTCACACGACCCCGACGCTCGACGACGCTCATCCTGAGCCTGGGCGGGAGGCCCCCTCGAGCGGTTGCCGACACCAACTCGCCATGGGCAGCGAGTGACGTCATCGACCTGTCTCCACAGGCGCCGTCCGATGCTGTCGGCAGCGCAGCCCCCGGGTCATGGACGGCTGGGCGCCGCGTCCTGAGTGCCATCAATGCCGGTCTCCTCGAGGGCTACGAAACCGTGGTCGTCACCAGCAGTGGCGCACTGCCGCCCCAGGGGACTCTGGATGTCCTGGAACACAGTCCCTTCGTCGGGGGTGTCTCGAACGAGCTCGCGGCTGCATCCCACGAGAACATCAAACGCGCGAACAGGATTCTCACGCGACGTCACTGGCCCCGTGTGGGGCCGGATGCCCCCATCCCGACCACTTTCGACTTCAGTTGCAGGGCCTTCGTTCTCCGAGCACTGGCAGCCATCCACCTGCCGCCGGAGGAGGTACCCCACGACGGGCAGGACGAGGTGTTTCTGGCTTTGCTGGGCGGCCTGGCCGCCGAGGCCGGCGCTCCGTTCATCACCACGGATGACGTCACCGCGCCGCATGCCTCACTCGAGCCCCCGCGCGTCGTACCTTTCTATCTCCCTCAGTTCCATCCGACCCCCGAGAACGACGCCTGGTGGGGCGAGGGATTCACCGAATGGACGAACGTCGCGTCTGCCCGCCCCAGCTTTCGGGGCCATCGTCAGCCGAAGCTGCCTCGCGCGTTCGGGTTCTACGACCTGCGTGTCGACGAGGTGCGGCAGAAGCAGGCAAGCATGGCGCGCGACGCCGGCGTGGCAGGCCTCATGTACTACCACTACTGGTTCGCGGGCGATCGCCTGCTCGACCTGCCCCTGGCACGTCACATCGATCAGAAGACCTTGGACCTCCCCTTCTGTCTCATGTGGGCCAACGAGGATTGGACCCGTAGCTGGGACGGGGATCTCAGCGCAGTGCTCAAGGCACAGGACTATGACCGGGTGCCGGCAGCGCAGTTTCTCGATCACGCACTCGACCTCCTGCGCGACCACCGGTATCTGAGCGTGGACGGCAAGAAAGTCTTGGCCGTCTATCGCCCCACGAGCATCCCCGATTTTCCGGACGTCGCCGAGGCGTGGCGTTCTGCGGCCCGCGCAGTCGGGATGGATCTGCACCTGCTCGGCGTCGAATACGATCGCCTCACCCCTGAGGTGCTCTCATCCCTCGACGCCACGATGTCCTTCCCCCCGCACTCCAAGAAGTACGTGAAGGCAGACACCACACGCATGTTCGTCAGACGCGGGTTCGACGGAGGAATCTTCTCTTATCTGGGTCTGGTCGAGGCTGACGTCGAAGCGCTCGAGTCCATCCCCGACACTCATTATCCCGGCGTGATGCCGGCCTGGGACAACACCCCGCGTCGAGGGCTCAGGGGCCACCTCTGGATCGAATCGAACCCCTTCACCTTCCGTCGATGGCTCTTGGCAGCAGCAGTGGCGGTGCAGGATCGCCCTCACGACGACCGCATCGTCTTCGTCAACGCCTGGAACGAGTGGGCCGAGGGGGCCATCCTGGAGCCCAGCACAGACGCCGGCACGGCGAATCTCGACGCCGTCAGGGACATCGTCGGATCACGAGATCGCATTCAGTCCTTCACTGTGCAGGCGACCACTGATTGATGAGGATCGGTCTCGGCACGAGCGCTCCCTCCGGAACCGCTCGGGCGGCTGTCGGATCCGGCAGGTCCTTGCCCGGGGAATACCCCGTACTGATGAATGCTTGCCCCTTCGCCGCCCTCATCGCGGGCACCTTCGCGTCCCGGGCGTAGGCAATGGCAACCCACACGATCCCCTGCCCGGGGTAGAACCATCGAGGCTGCAGCGGCACCGTCGAATCACCGCCAGCGGCTCGACTTGTGGACGCCGTCATCGCGTTCAAGTCCTTGTGCGGGCGCCCATCGTGGTCGAGACGCACCTGAACCGAGCCGACTGCATCCGCCGGGGTCCCTCCCAGGTCCGCACCGATGACTCGCAACGCGGCGGAGCCGAGGTCGACCCCCACCCAGTGGACCTCACCGGCCTTCACCGCAACGTTTCCCGAGCCTGCGTTGCGCGGAGACAGGCGGCTCGGCGTACGAGACGGCTGAGAGCCGAAGAACGTCTTCTCCTTGGCGCTCAGGCAGCCCATCGGGAGGTCGAACGTCGTGGGAACAGCGGTGGTCGACGGTTTCGTTCGATCTGCCACGAGGAGCGGTGCCCCGGGAAAAGATCCTGGATTCACGACGATGTACGTGGTTCCAGCTCGCGCAGCCTTCAGATCCGGGTTGGACGGGTCCTTGACGAGCGGAAACGTGAGCAGCGAGCCAACCCCTGCGGCGGAACCGACCTGCCACGAGCCATCCATCCACAGGACGGTGTCGCCGCGGCCCTCACCGAAATCCGGAAAACCGGTGACGTACGCGGTGACGACCGACTGCCCCCTCGCTGGGTCAGGGTGCTGCGAGAAGTTTGCTCGGACCGTGCATCCGACGAACGCGAACTGCGCCGTCCGCGTACCTGGCCCGGCATCGGTGACGAGGTTGACCGCCTGTGCCTGGCCCTCGGCATCGAACACGCAGTCGATGAAGGACAAAGAAACACCCGGCCCGGTCATGATGTCTGCCGCTGTCTGACCTCCGCTGCCGCCCACAACCGACTTCATCCGGACGGATTGCAGCGTGACGGTCCGCTCTTGGCAGTTGCCCAGACCGACATCTCCCGAAGCGCCCTCGTCGCGGAAAGGATGCACATCGGGATTTCGGCCTTCGTACTCCACCTGCAGATTGCGAATGTATGCGCTGCGGCCGGTCGTCGCCAGTGTGTCGTCATTGCCGCCGAAGGTGATGCGCACGTCTTCGGGCTTCTCACCTTGCCCCACGAGCGCCGTGTGCGGCGGGATACCTGCGGCCCCACCCTTGTACACACCAGGCGCCACGCGAATCAGTCGCCAGTCCCAAGGATTGCTCTGGGCCAGCACCATCCCTGCGATGCCCAGCGCCTCCGCCTTGTCCTTGAGAACAGCGGCGTATGCCTCCTGGATCGTCTTGTAGGAGCCTTGCCCTCCCGCAGGGTTCACGTCGTACGTCTTGACGTACGTGGTCGGCTCAAGATGCTCGGTCTGCTTCTTGATCCGCTCCGGCCCGGGTAGCTGCGAATCGTCTCCGGCCTTCGACGAGGCGCTGCTCGATGCCCGCCGTTGCGGCCCGCCATCCGAACACGCAGCGAGCAACGAAGCGCCCGCGGCGCCCGCCCATGTCAGCGCGAGGCGACGCGTCACGCGGTTCGCATCATTCTCCGCCATGTTCCATGTCCTCATTCCCTGCTTCTGCACTTGCTGCGATCAAGCCCCTCTGAATCCGACGAAGTCCCGCCGGTTCCTGCGAGGTGAGCCGTCGTGGTCTTCGGGCCCTCACCGGTGGTCTGCCTGCGCCGGCCGTAGGCGCTCATCGAGCTCGGTGTGCTCAGCGAAGCGCAGCTGCAGCGGCTGGAACACGAGGCCCTGCAGAGCAGACCACGGCAAGGGGTAGCCGCCTCCGTCGCCGAACGGATCGACCGCCGGGTGACGGGCGAGCGAGCGCGCGTAGTAGTCGAGGCGAGCCTCGACCTCTTCGAGCCACGCTGCGGTGAACGGCGTCAGCGGCCGTGCGATGAACGCGCAGTTGGCGGCGATGGTTCGGTGCCGGGCGGCCATCTCGCGCCCGAGCGGCGAGGCCAGATACGCGACGTCACGCGACCGTGCCTCCGGGTAACCGAGCAACCACGCCGACGGGTCGGCGTTGATGGCGTCGAAGCTCGGCGACCAGTCGTGCGACGCGCGCTTGAGGTCGCTCCACCCACCACCGTGGTGGTGAAGCAGGTAGTCGGAACGGTGCACGGCCGAGAGGTGCTCGTACGCCGCATGCAACGGATGAGTGTCGACCACCCACTCGTTCAGGTTCTCCGGGGTGACGAGTACGACGTCGAGGCCCGCGTTCATCGCGCGGATGCTCTCCAATGCGGCGAGCCGGTTCGGCGTCAGTGCGTTCTCCCCTGTCCAGGCCACGAAGATGCGACGTGGGACGTCGAGGCCCGCGTCGGTCAGCGTGTCGTCGACACGGTTCAGGAAGTAGTCGAGCGCGAATTGGCCGTCGGCCTCTCGGTGACGCTCGGCGTCGAAACCCGGCCCGAGGCGGCAGGCCCGGCGCGCGAGCATGGCGTCGGAGAACGCCTCTCTGCGCTCAGCCAGTCCCCGCCCGGCCAGGAACGCCCGATGCTTCGCCGCTCGCGCGGCGTCGACTGCCCTCATCCCCTGCCCCCTCCGCACATTGGTGCGCTCCGGGTCGCGACGCCGCGGCCAGCGTGGCCCGGGCGCCACTTCACCCCTGCGCCCATGCGCTGACGATCGTCGGGCGCGGTACGAGCGTACCGGCCGGCACCGCCGTCAGGGCGTCGAGCGCGGTCACCCCAGCTCTTTGGCCCCCACGGAAGGCCGCGCCGGCGTCGGCGCGCATCGCAGGGACGGAGGCGTCAGCGTCGAAGCTCAACCCCACCCAGAACGGCGCCTGCCCCGGGTAGTACCAGTGCGTCTCGACCCGGACGCGCCCCTTCGCGAGGCCCTTGCCGCTCGTCATCGCGTTGCCGTTGGCGTCCGGTTTGCCGTCCTTCGTCAACGTGATGGCGGCCGCGGCCAGCCCGGTGCTCGACTCGCCGATCGTCACCGCCTGCGCGCACGCAGCCTTCGCACCGAGGTCGACAGCGACCCAGTAGACGTCCCCCGCCTTGACCTGGACCTGGCCCTGCTGCGGCGACTTCGGCTGCAACGCAGTCTCTTTCGCCGTGGGCCGTTCACCGAAGAACTGCGCCTCCTGGGCCGACACTGCGCCCACCGGCAACGACACGTCCTTCGCCGGCTGATCACCGACGGGCAGCACCCCGTCAGGCGCGGTCGCCTTCGCACCGGCCACCTGCCCCGGATTGACGACGATGTACCGCGTCGTGGGGTTCTTATTGGTCACCTTGCCGTTCGTCGGATCGAGCGTCGACGGGAAGGCGAGCAGGGCATCGACACGAACCGCGCCACCCATGTTCCAGTGCCCGTCCATCCAGACGAAGTTGTCCCCGTGGCCGGCGGAGAAGTCGGGCGCCCCGACCGGGAAGGACATCGTCGAGTCGCTGTTGCCCGCCCGCTTCTGGTTGCCCGCGACGGTGCAGCCGATGAAGAAGAAGTCGGAGCGCGCGTTCGTCTCGTGCGAGTTGGTGACGACGTTGACCTGCTGCTGCTGGCCGGGCGCGTCGAACGTGCACCCACGGAAGACGAGCGTCGTGCCAGGCCCGGGCATGATGTCGGCGGCCGTCTTGCCCCACGCTCCGTCGCCGCCTGCGAGAAACACGACATCCTCGAACAGGATCGTGCGACGCTGCAGCGGCCCGAGACCGACGTCACCCGACTGGCCCTGCTCGCGCAGCGGATGCGAGTCGGGGTTCGCATCCGCCTGCTCGAGAAACAGGTTGCGCACGTACGTCGAACGCCCCGTCGTGCCGATCGTGCCCTCGTCGCCCGTCGTGATGAAGTGGGTGTCCGAGGGCTTGGCCCCCATGCCGATGAGCGCGACATGCGGCGGCGTGCCGGAGAGCGTCTCGCGGTAGGTGCCAGGCGCGATCTCGACCTTGCGCCAATCCCACGGGTTGCTCTGGGGGCTCTGCGCCCCCACGCCGAGGCGCTGCTGCTTGTCCGTGGCGATGGCCGCGTAGCAGTCCTCGACGGTCCGGTAGGCGCCCCCCGCGCCTGATGAATCGACCTTGTAGGTCTTCACGTAGCTCGTCGGCCCCAAGAACTTCGTCTGCGCGCGCAGCCTCTCAGGGCCGGGCAGTTTGTCGATGTCGCCCATGTCCGGGGCCTTCGACGACGCCTGTGGCTTCTTCGACGTGTCACCGGATGAGCACGCCGCGAGGACCGCCATGCTGATGCCGGCCCCCAGCGTCAGTGCACCGCGGCGCGTCACCTGCTGCGATTGCGTCATCGCACTCCCCCTGGTCTGATCCGAACATCCCGCGCTCAGCTTAGTCGTGCGCCGCCCCGCCACTGGCGGCTTCGTCGACCTCGGCTATCCGACAGAGGTGGCGCGCGTGTGGCTTCGCCCGAGAGACCGCGGCACCTCACCGCGCACGCCCGGGGGCCGCCGTTCGACGATTCAAACGATGGCCTGGATCATGTGGGGCACCCGGAACACTTGCCATGATCCGGTGGCGTGAGCGACACTGGAATCGTCGTCGAGCACTGCCAACGCGGTGCGAGCGCGGTCGGGACTGCCGACGCGGTGCCCGTAGCGGCGATGACATGGCTTGAACGGGGTTCACCGCTGTAGCGGTGGGCCCCGTTCTGCACCTCGGGGGCGTTGATGTATCTCATGTTTGTCGACGAATCGGGCACTCACGGTCATGACGCCCATGCCTTCGTTCTCGGCGGGCTGGCGCTGCATGAGAATGACGCAGCTCAGCTTCAGTCGGTGCTCGACGAGCTGGTGATCAAGCACCTCGGCCGCGTCCCGGTCAACCTGGAGGAATACGAACTCCACGCGAACGAGATGAGAAACGCCAAGAAGCCCAAGGGGAGCGCTCAAGGACGGACGCGAATCTGGGCGACGGTACCTCGCCACACGCGTCTGACCCTGCTTGAAGAGGCCTACGCGTCGCTCGCCACGTTCACGCCGGCAACTCCTGAGGAGGAGCCTTGGCTGTTCGGCGTCGTGCTGGATCGACGCTTTCGCACCAGCAGCAGCCCGCTGCAGCGCGAGCGATTCGCTTATGAGGTCCTTCTCAACAAGTTCGACGTCATGTTGAAGAGGCTCCGGGTCGATGACGACCAGCCAAATCGCGGCCTGGTCATCCACGACCGACGCGTCGTCGCAGAGGCCGACATTCAATCCTGGGTCACCGAATGGCGTGCGGCAGCCGGGGACGTGGGTCAGTTGAGGAACCTGGCCGACGTCCCGCTCTTCACCGATTCACGCGCAACCCGGCTGTTGCAAGCGGCCGATCTCGTGACCTACGCGCTCTACCGGCGGTACGCGACCACCCCCGATACGAGATACTTCGATCTCCTGTGGCCACGATTTCACCGGGACCGCGACGGGACAATCCACGGACTTGTTCACTACACACCGAGCTTTGGCCAGGGCATGTGCACATGCGAGGCATGCACAGCCCGGACCCCCTGAGACCGCGGCACCTCACTACGCACACTGAAGGGCCGCCGTTCGACGAATCGAACGGCGGCCCTCGACGTCAGGCGCGAGCCTGGATCAGGCAGCCATGGCCTTGCTGAGGTTCTCGTCGATGGCGGCGAGGAAGTCCTGCGTGTTGAGGTAGGGCTGGTCCTTGCCGATGAGCAGGGCCAGGTCCTTCGTCATCTTGCCGCTCTCGACGGTCTCGATGCAGACGCGCTCGAGCGTCTCGGCGAACTTCGTCACCTCGGGCGTCTCGTCGAGCTCGCCACGCTTGGCGAGGCCACGCGTCCAGGCGAAGATCGACGCGATCGGGTTGGTCGACGTCTCCTTGCCCTGCTGGTGCTGACGGTAGTGACGCGTCACCGTGCCATGCGCAGCCTCGGCCTCGACGGTCTTGCCGTCCGGCGTCATGAGGACCGACGTCATGAGGCCGAGCGAGCCGAAGCCCTGCGCGACGATGTCGGACTGCACGTCACCGTCGTAGTTCTTGCACGCCCAGACGTAGCCGCCCTCCCACTTGAGCGCGGAGGCGACCATGTCGTCGATGAGACGGTGCTCGTAGGTGAGGCCGCGCTCGTCGAACTGAGCCTTGAACTCGCGGTCGAAGACGTCCTGGAAGATGTCCTTGAACGCGCCGTCGTACGCCTTGAGGATCGTGTTCTTCGTCGACAGGTACACGGGCACGTTGCGCTCGAGACCGTAGTTGAGCGACGCGCGAGCGAAGTCCTCGATCGACTTGTTGTAGTTGTACATGCCCATCGCGACGCCACCCGACTCGGGGAACTCGGCGACCTCGTAGACCTGCTTCTCGCCACCGTCGGCGGGCGTGTAGGAGATCTCGACCTTGCCGGCGCCGGGAACCTTGAAGTTCTGCGACTTGTACTGGTCGGCGTGAGCGTGGCGACCGATGATGATCGGCTTCGTCCAGCCCGGCACGAGGCGCGGCACGTTGCTCATGATGATCGGCTCACGGAAGATGACGCCGCCGAGGATGTTGCGGATCGTGCCGTTCGGGCTCTTCCACATCTCCTTGAGGCCGAACTCCTCGACGCGCGCCTCGTCGGGCGTGATGGTGGCGCACTTGACGCCGACGCCGTACTCCTTGATCGCGTTCGCCGCGTCGACGGTGACCTGGTCGTCCGTGGCGTCGCGGTTCTCGATGCCGAGGTCGTAGTACTTGAGGTCGACGTCGAGGTACGGGTGGATCAGGCGGTCCTTGATGAACTGCCAGATGATGCGCGTCATCTCGTCACCGTCGAGCTCGACGATGGGGTTCTTGACCTTGATCTTCTCCATGGCCTGTGCTGGCTCCTTCGATCAGTTGGTGCGACGAATGTTCGCTTGCCTCAGGTTATCGCTACGTGGGCGACCTCCCCAAGACGAAGGCGTGGCAGCCCGAACGCCTGTGTCATCACCTACCCCGGCGGCCGTCTCGGGGCACTCCTACCCCACTTGGAAAGAGCCGCTGCGCAGATATGCGCGCAGGTGCGCTGCTGTTGCCCCTGCAGTCCGGTCAAGAGAGGTGGGGAGGCCGGCCAGCGGCCACCACGTGTGCTCTGCGGCTTCACCGTCCGCGCCCCAGGCCGGCGGACGCTGTGCTACGCGCACAACAAAGCACAAGGCGAACGCCTGCACCTGGTCGCCATTGGAGTAACGAAGATGCGTGACCTTCGGATCGGACAGGCAGGCAAAGGGCTCGAGCTCGTCCTCTCGCACGAGCACCCCGGCCTCCTCGGCCAGTTCTGTGATCGCGATGTCGGCGAAAGATTGCCCACGCTCGGCTGAACCGGACGGAAACTCCCACTGGCCTGAATCGGCGCGTCGCTGCATCAGAACGTGGCTACCCGCATCAAACAGAACCACCTGGGCGCCAGGCATCAGGATGAGCTGGGACCCCACGAGGGCGCGCAAGCGTCCGAGGTACGTCTCGGCGAATTGGGTCATACGGCCTCGTCGTGCGAGCCGTACCCCATGACGTCGTCGTCGGGGTGCGGCGCGAGCTCGTGGACAAGCGGTACTACGTCGGCGATCGAATCGCAGATGCGCGTCGGCACGAATGGGTACCGGTCGACCTGATCGGGCCTCGTCGAACCGGTCAGCACGAGAATGCTGCGCAGCCCCGCTTCGAGGCCGCTGCGCACGTCCGTGTCGAGGCGGTCACCGATCATCACCGTCGACTCCGAGTGCGCATCGATGCGGTTGAGCGCGCTGCGCATCATGAGCGGATTCGGCTTGCCGACGTAGTACGGCTTGACGCCCGTCGCCGCCGTGATGAGCGCCGCGATCGACCCCGTCGCCGGCAACGGCCCCTCCGTGCTCGGGCCCGTGACGTCCGGGTTCGTCGCGATGAACCGCGCGCCACCCTCGATGAGACGGATCGCACGCGTGATCGCCGTGAACGAATACGTGCGCGTCTCCCCCAGCACGACGTAGTCGGGGTCTCGCTCCGTCATCGTGTAGCCGACGTTATGGAGCGCCGTCGTCAGCCCCGCCTCACCGACGACGTACGCGCTGCCACCGGCGCGCTGATCGGCGAGGAACTGCGCCGTCGCGAGCGCCGACGTCCAGATCGCCTCCTCCGGCACGTCGATGCCCGACGCGAGCAACCGCGCGCGCAGATCGCGCGGCGTGTAGATCGAGTTGTTCGTGAGCACGAGGAAGCGACGCCCCGTCTCCTGCAACGCCTGCAAGAACTCCGAAGCCCCCGGAATGGCGCGCTCCTCATGCACGAGAACGCCATCCATGTCCGTCAGCCAGCACTCCACTGCGTGGTGGTTGCTCATCCGCTCATCCTCACTGTCGTGCCGAATCGTTCAACCCATGATGCGACGAACGGCCGCCGCCACGGTCGCGAGCGCCGGATCGACCTGCGCCGCCATCCTCGCAAAGACCTCCGGGCCCTGACGGAACGGGTCGAGAATCTCCGCCTGGGCATCCAATCGAGTGGTGTGACGCTCGACGCTACCCGCCGGCGATTTGGCGACGAACTCGCGCAGCCCGTGGACGCCCTGGGCTCGGGGCACGGGGGCCACGGTGCAGACGTCGGCGAAGTCGAGCAACGCGAAGATGCGCGACGCCGCCATTGGCGCCTCTTCGGCGAGGACGCGCCGATGCTCGCGCGACGCTGCCAGCACGAGGTCCGCCTCGCGCACGAGTGCGGGCGTCACCTGACGCGGACGGTAGCGCGCGCCGTCGAGGCCGCGCTCACGCAGGAGAACCTGCGTCCCTGATGACATCCTGTCGATGAGCAACGCGCCCGTCCCGGCGCCCTCGACGCGTACCGGCAGGCCCGCCAGGTCGGCAGCCAGCACACGCTCGAAATACGGTGAGCGACAGACGTTTCCCGTGCACACGCCGAGGATGGTGAAGGTCTCGCGATCATCCCCGGTGGCCAGGCTGTCGACCTCATGGCCCGCCTGCCGAGGGCGAACCGGCGCCGGCCCGGCATCGAGGCTGAGCGAAACGTCCGGGCGGGCTCGCGCTGCCTCACGCTCGCGCTTCGCGGCCTGCACCTGCGCGAGCCGTCGCTGATCGGCGCGTGTGCGGAACGTGCCCCACTGCCCGGGCGTCACGGGCTCGACGGCCTCGTCAGCCTGTGCCGGTTCGCCCGACGACGCGGCGTCGCGCGGTTCGCTCACGTCACTCCCCCGTCGTCTCGAGCGCGGCGAGGTCGTAGTCGACGACGACCGCCGCGTGGTCGCTCCACCGCTGATCGTAGGCTGCGGCGCGCCCGATCCACGGTTCGCGGGCGACAGCGGCGAGCGTCGGGCTCGCGAACTGGTAGTCGATGCGCCACCCGGAGTCGTTGTCGAACGCCTTTCCGCGCCACGACCACCACGAGTACGGGCCTGGCACGTCGCCGTGATTGGCGCGCACGACGTCGACCCAGCCGTTCTCGGTGAGCCGCGTCAGGTACGCCTGCTCGTCCTCGAGAAACCCGGCCTTGCCACGGTTTCCCTTCCAGTTCTTGAGGTCGTTCACCGTGTGCGCGACGTTGAAATCGCCCATGACGAGCGCCGGACGATCGACGAGCTGCGCCATCCGCGCCTCGAGCGCGTCGAGGAAGGCGTACTTCGCAGTCTGCTTGTCGGTGCCCGCCTCGCCGGTGTGCACGTAGACGCTCGCGATCGTGACGCTGCGCCCGTCGACGACGACGTCAGCCTCCACCCAGCGGCCGATCTCGTCGAAGCCGTCGATGACGCAGCTCGACGACGCGAGCGCATGCTTCGTCAGGATGGCGACGCCCTCACGGCCCGCAGCGGCCGACTCGGCGTGCGCGAGTTCGTACTCGGCGAGAGCCGAACCGTCGAGTGCGGTCGCGAACTGCTTCGCCGACGCGCGCACCTCCTGCATCGCGACGACGTCCGGCTCCTGCTGCGCCAACCACTCCAGACCCCCGCGACGCTGCGCTGCCCTGATGCCGTTGACGTTCGCCGTGATCACTCGCATGGGCTCATCGTTTCAAGGCCGGATGATCGTGTCGAACCCACCGACCGCAACCGCGCCCAGCCCGAAACCCTGCGTCCAAGTGCACCCGCGTGCATCTGGACGCGGGGAAGAGGTCAGCTTGCGGGGGTGATCGTCGGGCGGCCGAGGGCGTGGACGGTGAAACCCGCCTCAGCCCACCGCTGCCGATCCACCGCATTCCGCCCATCGATGAGCACACGACCCGCGACCTGCTCAGCAACAACGGCCGGGTCGAGATCGCGATACACCTGCCACTCCGTCAACAACACGACCACCCGCGCCCCCACCAACGCCTCATCAACCGTGTCGACATAACCCGGCCCCGGACGCTGAGCCCGCGCCACAGCCAGTGCCTCCGGATCATGCACCCGCACATCCACACCCAACGCCACCAGACGCTCAGCCACGTCCAACGCCGGACTATCCCGAATATCGTCCGAATTCGGCTTGAACGCCGCCCCCAACACCGCCACCGGCGCCCCCACGACGTCCTCACCCAGCACGTCACGCACGAGCTCCACCACCCGCGAACGACGACGCACGTTCGTCGCATCCACCGTCCGCAAGAACTCCACCGACTCCGCCAGGCCGAGCTCCTCACCACGTGCCATGAACGCACGAATGTCCTTCGGTAAGCACCCCCCACCGAACCCGACACCCGCACCCAAGAACTTGCGCCCGATGCGCTCGTCATGCCCGATCGCATCCGCGAGCGCGACGACATCACCGCCGCTCGCCTCACACACCTCAGCCATCGCATTGATGAACGAGATCTTCGTCGCGAGGAACGCATTCGCGCTCACCTTGACCAACTCAGCCGTCGCGAAATTCGTCACCAACCGCGGCGTACCCGCCGCCAATGCCCGCGCATACACCTCATCCAGACGCGCGACATTCGCCTCCGCGAACTCCCCCTCCACGCCGTACACGAACCGATCCGGCGTCAACGTGTCCTTCACCGCGAATCCCTCACGCAAGAACTCCGGATTCCAGATCAGACGCGCATCCACCCCGTCACACACGCCGGCCTGCAGCACGTCCAGCACGCGCGGCACCGTCCCCACCGGCACCGTCGACTTGCCCACCGCCACTGACCCCGCCTTCATGTGCGGCGCCAACGACGCGAACGCACCGAACACATAATCCGTGTTCGCCGCATACTCCCCCGGCTTCTGCGGCGTCCCCACACACACAAAATGCACATCAGCATCCGCCACATCAGCGATGTCCGTCGACCACCGCAACCGACCCGACGCCTGCGCACTCACCAACAACTCCGGCAACCCCGGCTCGAAGATCGGACTACGCCCCGCTGCCAACGCCTCGATCTTCAACACATCCGTGTCGACACCCACCACGTCATGACCCAACTCAGCCATGCACGCCGCATGCACCGCGCCCAGATAGCCCGTGCCGATGACCGAGATCTTCAAACCCATGCCGCAGATTCTAGGGTGCCGCCCCCTGCTGCGACGCTCATTTGCCGCGCGCGGCCCCCGTCACTGCGTCGTTGTTCGTCGCGCGTTCACCGGAGTCGCGCTCACGCACTCGTCGGTGCGCTTCGGCATCTCGGGTACGACGGCTGACGGCGCCGGCCGCCGTCGACGATGCGCCCTGAACCACACGCGCCCGACGACGAGTCCGAACAGGCGCCCCACCGCGTCCGCACGCGGGCCCGAGGATGCCGTGACCACGCGCCGCTCCCCTGAGGGGCCGCAGCACCCACCGTCCCCGATACGACGGAGACAGTCCCCACGCAGGTCGCCGTTGCGCCCGTTGTCGACAAGGACGAGGACGAACGGCGGCGCGCCGAGCACGCTCAGCTGCACGGCCAGGCTCGCGCTCGCCCCACGGACGGGGATGATGACGCTCACCTCGACCTCCGAGGGACGTGTCATCGGCTGCGACCTAACCGAGCTTGACGCCCGTGAAGGCGACGAAGGTGACGATCGCACCGAGCGCGTACAACGCGACGTCCGTGCCCCGCGAACGCACCTTGAGATCCGGCACGACACGCTCGGGGAAGACGGCGCGCATGGTCGCCCCCAGCAGCGGACCCACGGCCATGAGGATGCCGCCGACGCGCACATGCCCGCCGAAGACGACGGCGAGGCCCAACGCGACCGGCAGCACGACGACGAGCCACGGGACGCCGACCTTGAAGTGACTCACCGACCCCGAGCCTCGGCCTCACGCTCGGCGGCCTCCACGACGTTCGTCAGCAGCAGCGCACGCGTCATCGGGCCGACGCCGCCGGGGTTCGGCGACATGAATCCGGCGACCTCAGCGACGTCCGGTGCGATGTCACCGGCCACCTTGCCGTCGACGCGGCTGACTCCGACGTCGAGCACTGCGGCACCCTGCTTGACCATGTCCTTCGTGATGAGCCCCGGCACACCGGCGGCGGCGACGATGACGTCCGCGTTCTTCGTGTGAGCTGCGAGATCCTTCGTGCCGGTGTGGCACAGGATGGCCGTCGCGTTCTCGCTGCGACGTGTGAGGATGAGACCGAGCGGGCGCCCCACCGTCAGCCCACGCCCGACGACGACGACCTCCGCGCCGTTCAGCGGAACGTCGTAACGGCGCAGCAGTTCGATGACGCCCATCGGCGTGCACGGCAGCGGCGCCTCCTCGCCGAGCACGAGCTTGCCGAGGTTGACCGGGTGCAGACCGTCGACGTCCTTCTCCGGCTTGACGCGTGAGAGCAGCGCGACCTCGTCGAGACCCGTCGGCTGCTGGATGAGGAAGCCCGTGCAGTTCTCGTCGTCGTTGAGCTCGTCGATGACGGCCTCGACCTCGGCCTGTGTCGCGGTGGCCGGCAGATCCTTGCGGATCGAGGTGATGCCGATCTCCGCGCAATCCTTGTGCTTGGCATTGACGTACCACTGCGAGCCCGGGTCATCGCCGACGAGCACCGTGCCGAGGCCCGGCGTGATGCCGCGCGCCTTCAACGCATCGATGCGCCCGCGCAGCTCGTCCTTGATCGTCGCGAGGGTGGCTTTTCCGTCGAGCGTCGTCGCAGTCATGGCCCCAATCCTGCCAGACGCCTCGGGCGCGCGGTCGGCGCTCACACCGGGGTGTGACGGGACGCTCGTGATCGACCTGGGCTCACGCGTACGGTCGTCGTATGACAGGAGCGTGCCGAGCGGCGAGTGGCGTGGCGCGTTCCCGCGCTCGTGGCACTCGTCGTCGGGGTGCTCGTCGTGGCGTTGTTCCTCGTCGTCGACCGCCGTTCGTCAGCCCCGGTCGCCGACGCGCCCTCACCAGCCTGAGCGGACGCCCCGTGGTGGCCTTCGTCGGCGACAGCTACTCCGCCGGCTCGGAGGCGAGCTCACCGGACAAGCGATGGACCACCGTCCTGAGCGCTGAGCGCGGGTGGAACGAGATCAACGTCGCCGTGCCTGGCATGGGCTACGACGTGGGGCGTCCGACGCAGCACTACGCTTCCCAGGTCGCACGAGCCGCAGCGTCGAAGCCGGGCACGGTCATCATCTCCGGCGGATGGAACGACGTCGCCCGCGGCGTGCCGACGGCGACCATCGTCGAGGGCCTGCGCGAGACGCTCGCGGCGGTGACGAAGCACGTCCCCGAGGCGCGCGTCGTCATCATCGCACCGATCGGACCGGCGAGTTCTCCCCCACCCGACCTCGTACGGCTGCGCGATGCCGCCGCACCCGTGGTGCGCAGCTCAGGTGCGACGTGGCTGGATCTCGACTTCCCGCTCACCGGTCACCCTGAGTGGATCAGCCCTGACGGCCTGCACCCCAACGACGCGGGCTGCAAGCGCCTCGCCGAGCTCACGAACGCGCGTCTGAAGTAGCCCGTCGGCCACCGGAGCGTGCCGCCACCGCTGCCGCCGCAGCGGTGACGACCATGCCGACGACGGTGCGCACATCGACACCTTCGCGCGCCACCGGGTCGAGCAGGTCGATGACGAGCGCCGCGACGAGCTGCCCCATGATGCCCATGAGCCCGAGCACGAGCACGCTGATGTGCTCCGTCGCCCACGCCGACAACCCGATGAACGCGATGCCCAGCGGCGCACCGAGCCACGCCCACCAGGGAGCGTCGTGCGGCCACTGCCACTGCGTGAAGCCGAGGAGCACGCGCGCACCGGCGAACACCACGAGAGCGGTCACGCCGACGAGGAAGTTCTGCAGCGTCGTCGCGTACGAACTACCTGCCCGCGCACTGACGCGCCCGTTGAGACCCTGCTGGAACTGCGTCATGACGCCCGCGATGATGACGGCGAGGGCCGGCAGGATCGCGATGCCACCCGGGACGTGCTGGCCGCTCACCGTGATGCCGACCCCGACGACGGCGAACGCTCCGGCGAGCGCGCGAGCGGGGGTGATCGGCGTGCGCCCCTTGGGGCCGGCACCGACGTGATCGGCGAGCAGCCCGCCGAGTGCCCGGCCACCGACGCTCGCGACGATGAAGACCGCTACCCCGAGGATGGCGACCGTGCTCGTCTGCACCGCCACGAACGCACCGCCGAGAACGCCGCCGAGGCACTCCCACCAGCGCAGACGCCCCGCCCGAATCGCGTCGACGAGCCGACCCGCGCCGCGGCGCAGGCTCGGCACGACGAGCGTCAGCACGAGCAGCGCGAGCCCCGAACCGAAGCTCCACACCGCCGCGACGAGCGGCTCGGACAACGGCTCACCGAGCGTCCCGTTGAAGCGCGCCTGCAACGACAGGCACGCCCCACCGAAGAACGCGGCAGTGAGGGCAAGCGCCTCGGAGGAGGCTCTGGCGTCACGCTTCATCGCAGGGCACCGCGACGATGGCAGGTTTGGCCGAAGATGTGGCCGACGTTCAGGCCATCTTGAGCCAAACCCGCCATCTGGGGGTTGTCGATCAGAGGTGTCATTCAGTGCGCGAAGTGACGCGTACCGGTGAAGTACAGGGTGACGCCGGCCTTGTTCGCGGCGTCGATGACCTCGGCGTCACGAATGGACCCACCCGGCGCGACAACGGCCTGGACGCCCGCGTCGAGCAGGATCTGCAGGCCGTCGGCGAACGGGAAGAACGCGTCCGACGACGCCACCGAACCACGGGCCCGCTCGGCGCCCGCACGCGTCACGGCGAGGTTGCACGAGTCGACGCGGTTGACCTGGCCCATGCCGATACCGACCGACGCACCGTCCTTGGCGAGCAGAATCGCGTTCGACTTCACGGCGCGCACCGCACGCCACGCGAACTCGAGGTCACGCATCGTGGCCTCGTCCGCGGCCTCGCCGGCGACGAGCTGCCAGCGCTCAGGGTCGTCACCCGTGGTGCGACCGTCCTTGTCCTCGCCCTCTGCGTCGATCATGTCGCGCTCCTGCACGAGCAGACCACCGCTGATCGGGCGCATGTCGAAACCACCCGCAGTGGGCGCGGGCACGGTGACGAGGCGCAGGTTCTTCTTCGCGGTGAGTACCTCGAGGGCGTCGTCGTCAAACGCCGGCGCGACGACGACCTCGGTGAAGATGTCCTTCACCGTGTCCGCCATGGCCTTCGTCACCGGGCGGTTGGTCGCGATGATGCCGCCGAACGCGCTCGTCGAGTCGCACTCGTGGGCGCGCTGGTGCACGGCGGCGATGTCCTCGTCGGGAGCGCCGACGGCGATGCCGCACGGGTTGGCGTGCTTGATGATGGCGACCGTCGGCACGTCACCGTGGTCGTACGCGGCGCGGTAGGCGGCGTCGGCGTCGACGTAGTTGTTGTACGACATCTCCTTGCCGTGCAGCTGCTCGCCCTGGGCGAGGCCGCTCGCGTCGGCCGACGTGTAGAGGGCCGCCGCCTGGTGCGGGTTCTCGCCGTAGCGCAGGCTCGCAGCCTTCGTGAACGTCGCGCCCATCCAGTCGGGGAACTGATCGCCCGTCGCCTCGTCGTCCGAACCGGCGAGGTTCTCCCCCATCCACGTCGCGACGGCGACGTCGTACGACGCGGTGTGGACGAACGCCTCACGCGCGAGCTCGGTGCGCTGCTGCAGCGTGAAGCCGCCACCGTTGACGGCGGTGATGACGTCGTCATAGCGCGACGGGTCGGTGACGATCGCGACGGTGGGGTGGTTCTTCGCGGCCGCGCGCACCATCGTCGGGCCGCCGATGTCGATCTGTTCGACGCACTCGTCGATGCTCGCGCCGGACGCGACGGTCTCGGCGAACGGGTACAGGTTGACGACGACGAGGTCGAACGGTGCGACGCCGAGCTCACGCAGCTGCGCCAGGTGGTCGTCCTTGCGCGAGTCGGCGAGGATGCCCGCGTGCACCTTGGGGTGCAGCGTCTTGACGCGACCCTCGAGGCACTCGGGAAAACCGGTCAGCTCCTCGACGGGCGTCACCGGGATGCCGAGACCGGCGATGAGCTTGCTCGAACCACCGGTCGAGACGATCTCGACGCCGGCGTCGGCCAGGGCGCGTGCCAACTCCTCCAGACCCGTCTTGTCGTACACCGAGACGAGGGCCCGCTTGATGGGGCGCAAACCGTCACTCATTGATCAAAACCGTCCTGCCGTTGATGGACCAACCACGTGCGAACCTGCGGACGACGTCCACAAGCATGTCGCGCTCCTCGACCTTGATGCGTTCGTGGAGCGAGTCTTCGTCGTCATCGGCGCGCACCTCGACGGCGCGCTGCGCGATGATCGGGCCCGTGTCGACGCCGGCGTCGACGACGTGACACGTCGTACCCGTGATCTTGACGCCGTGAGCGAGGGCATCCCACACACCGTGCGCGCCGGGGAAGCTCGGCAGCAGCGCCGGATGCGTGTTGATGACGGTGTGGCGCGCGAGCGTCGTCGCACCCAAGATCTTCATGAAACCGGCCGAGACGACGAGGTGCGGCGGCGCATCGGGGTCGCCCGAGTCGTCGTCGAAGCTGCGCTCGATGGCGTCGGCGAGCGCCTCGTCCCAGGCGTCGCGGTCGGCGAAATGGGCGGTGTCGACGACGAACGTCGGGATGCCTGCGCGCATCGCGCGCTCGAGACCGGCGCACTCGCGGTCGGCACCGACGGCGACGATCGTGAACGGCGAGCGCTGACCGCGAGCGGCCGCGTCGGCCTCTGCGTCGATGAGCGCCTGCAGCAGCGAACCGCTGCCGGAGACGAGGACGACGACCTCGAGCGGTCGGGTGTCGGGGCGCAGCTGCGGCGTGGCACTCACGTGCATAACCCTACCGACCGTGCTTGACGAAGCAGCGACTGCGAACCCGCTAATCCTGAGGGGTGGAAAGCTGCACGCGCCCGCTCGTGAGGCACGGCTGCGACCTGCTGCGATGGGCGCAGCCTTTCATGCTTCATATCGGCTCGACCCGGCCTATGCGGAGTACGCATCGCACGAGACAGGAGACGACCTCGAGCATGTTCGGAGCAATCGGGCGCACCGCGATCAGCGCGAACGGCGTCGCTCGAACGACGAACACGCGGCAGGCTCACAGCGGTGACGATGCACCGGGGCCAGATCTACTGGTGCGACCTCGGCCACGGGGAGAAACCCTGACTCGTTGTCTCGAACAACGCCCGTAACACCCATCTGCGCAGTGCTCTCGTCGTGCGCGTCACGACCTCGACGAAGCCGCCGCTGCCGAGCATCGTCCCGATCGAGCTCAGCGGCGCGAGTCGCGCGGGCCAAGAACTCCTCGGCAGCGTCCTCTGCGACGACATCGAGGTGCTCTACGACGACGACCACGTGCACCCCGGGAGCGGGTTACCACCGCACATCATGCAGCGCGTCGATGCTGCCCTCACGGTGGCTCTGGCCCTCACGTGACCAGGCGATGATGCCGAGGACGCCACGCGGGGCTCAGTTGAAGAAGAACTTCTCGACCTCGTTGGGGTTCTGGCTGTAGGAGCTCTCGCAGGATTCGCGCGCCTGGTTGGTGTTGGCGCCCCACAGGCACTCTTGATAGCTCTTCGTGCGTTCGTAGTGCACGAGCGGCGCGGCCGTCATGGCGAGCAGGAGAGCCGTGAGCA
The DNA here is from genome assembly GCF_900447535.1 of Dermacoccus nishinomiyaensis. NCBI lineage: Bacteria > Bacillati > Actinomycetota > Actinomycetes > Micrococcales > Dermacoccaceae > Dermacoccus > Dermacoccus nishinomiyaensis. Next base: position 408,420 of record NZ_UFXX01000002.1, read on the forward strand.
CGAGGCCGACGAGGTTCGGCCCGAACGCACCCGCGACGCCGGCGCGGCGCACGTCGCGCAGGTAGCGGATGCCGTAGAAGAGCGACAACGCCAACGGGATGGCGGCCAGGCCCGACGCGGGCAGCGGCAGCCACGACAGCAGGAACCCGAGCAGCAGATACCGCAGCGACAGGACGTTGTTGCGCAGACCGGGCGGCAGCTGGGGCATCTCACTCACAGCACTCCCAACGATCGAGAACGACGATTTGATCCCGCCGCACGGGCCACGTACGTCGCGTCACGTCTGGTGGCTCGAACGCCAGTGACGCGCCGCCGCCGTCGCGAGCGCGGGCAGCACGAGCAGTAGCGGCGCGACGAGCCACGCCTGCCACGACGGGCCGACGTACTCGAGCAGCCCCCGCGACACCGACGCCGTCGAGAACCACCACAGCAGCCACAACGTCACCGTCGTGACGGCGGCGGCGCTCGCCGCGACCGTCAGCTTCGCACGCAGACTCGCGAACCGGGTGAGTGCCCGGCCCGAGGCCCAGCCGATGAAGACGCCGACGCCGATGGGCACGGCGAGCGCCGCCCAGGCCCACGGCCCGACGTGGTCGGGCAGCGCCCCGAGGACGGGGACCATCGGCAGGGTGCCGGGCGTCATCCCGGAGTGGCCGATGCTGACGGCACCCGCCTCGAACGGCGCGCCCGTCGTCCACCCCGCCATGTGGGCGAGAAGGTTGGGCAGGGCCATCACCTGCGCCAGCACGAGCAGGCAGCCGCCAACGACACCGGGCGCGAGCGCTTGCTGAACCGCCCACACGCGCGGCGCGTGCCAGGCGATGAGCACGACGAGCAGCAGCAGCGACAACGCCGCGAACAGGCCCGCGCCGCGCAGGCCCGCAGACAGCGAACGGCGCAACAGCAGCGGGGTGGCCTCGACGACGACCTCGTCGAGCGCCGCGAGTTCGGGCGAGTGCTTGCGTTCGTGCCAGGCCGTCCACGCCACGCCGAGCGCGGCCACGAGCGCCGGGCCCACGATGAGCGACCACCAGTGGATGTGGCTGTGGCCGAGCCCCGCGACGATGCCGAGCACCTGCGCCGCGACCACGTATCCCCCGACGTACGCGAGCATGATGGCGCGCAGGTCCGGGGCGCGCAGCCGTTCGTCGGGGAACGCGGCGCGCGCGCCGAAGCAAGCGGCGAGCACGCAACCGAGCGTCAGCAGCAGCGGGCTGAAGACGACCGTGATGCCGTCGACGACGACGTGCCCGCGATGTGCGAGCGCCCACAGGTCGATGGCGACGCCGAGTGTGTCGTTCCACGACGACGTCGACTGTGCATCGAGCGTCCACGCGGCGAAGACCGGGACCATGAGGACGACGAGTGACGCGAGCGCCGCGACGATGCCGTACCCGAAGGCGAGCGGGACGTGCGGGCGCCCGGCCGGTCGCGATTCGTTCGTCGAGCGACCATTCGCCCCGGTGCGCGCCGCATCTCGTTGAGACGGTCCTGTCGAACCTCGTGACGCCGAGTCACGAGACGCTGCGCTCTGTCGCGGCGGGCGGGAGCCGCCACCCACGCCGTCACGGGCACCCGCGCGCGCGGGTGAACTGCCGCCCGCACGCTGCGGGCGCTGCGGTCGAGGGCGTTTGTTCGCCGGAGACGAGGCGGACGAAGAACTGCGGGGGCGACGATCACTCATGGCCCGGCCATCCTCTCAGGCCGCGCTGGGCCGATGCTCGAGGCTCGCCGCAGGAACGACTGATCCCGCCACTTACAGCAGGTGGCGGGATCAGCGAGAGGCGTGAGCCTCGGCCGCACGGGTCGAAGCCATGTGGCGCCGAGAGCGCTCAGACCTGACGGAACGCAAACGTCACTTGGCCTGGATGCGGATGGCCTGCTCGTCGCCGTAACCGCACTTGACGTCGATCGTCTTGATCTTCTTGCCGTTCGGCACCTTGTAGACGACGTCACCCGTCGTCGTGTCGCCCTTGTAGAGGGTGCCGTAGTCGAGACGCTGCCCGTACGAGGCGAAGTCCTCGCGCGCGGACGTGTTGTCGTCGAGCTTCACCTTGAGACACGTCGTGCCGGCGTTGAGATTCTTGTCGCCGAGGTTAGTCATCGTGATGTTGACGGCGACGAAGTGGTTGCCGTTGCCCGGCTTGTCGAAGTCGTTCTCGGGGGTGATCGGGTCGGCGATCTTGTTGACCTTGGCCGACATCTGCTTCGTCTTGACCTCTTCACCGACCTTGCCGGTCTTGGGGCCCGACGCGTCTCCCGAGTCGCCCGTACCGGTGTCGGAGGACGGGGACTCGCTCGTCGTCGGTGCAGCCGCGCTCGAGCTCTGATCGGGCGTGGAGGCCGGCGACGTGGCGCTCGGGGCCGCCGAGGTGGCCTCGCCCGCAGCCGACGACGCGGCCGAGGCCACGGACGGCGCCGCGCTGTTCGCGGCCGACGTGGCCTGGGACGCGCCGCCCTCGACCTGGGTGCAGGCGCTCGTGCCGAGCGTCATCGTTCCGGCCAGCAGGGCCAGGCCCATCGTGCGTGCGGTGGTCTTCATCTGGGTGTTCCTTTCGGTGCGTCCGAGCCGCGGCGTGCCCGGGCTGAGGGTGAAGTGGTCAGTGGGCGAGGTCGACGCGGATGGTGCGCTGATCCCCGGCGAAGTCGAGGGAGCATCGCACGTCGACGGACTTGAGCTTCTGGTTCTTCGGCAGCTCGAACGTCACGTCCCCGCTCGCGGCGTCACCCTTGTGCAGGGTGGACGAATCCATCGGCGAACCGTAATCGGCGAACAGTGACGCCGACGCCGACCCGTTCGTCGTCGTCTTGGCGTCGATGCACATCGACGGGCTGAAGTTGATCGGTGTGCCGCCGACGTTCGTCACCGTCATCGACACGGCCGCCCACTTCTTGCCGGCCCCCGGCTTGAAGACCGCCGAATCGCCGACCGGCACCGGGTCGACGACCTTGGTCACCTTCACCGACAACTTCGAGGTCTTCGCCTCCGCACCGACCTTCGTGGTGACGAGCCCCTGCTGGCCGGAGCCGAGCGGATCGGACGCCGGCGCAGACGACGCGGCCGCCTCGCTCGACGCGGCACCAGCGGACGTGGCGGGCGCCGACGACGACTCGGGCGCGGCAGCAGGCGTCGCCGCGCTAGGAGTCTGAGCGGCCGCGTTCGACGACACGGCGGCACTCGGCGGCGCAGACGCGCTCGCCGCCGGCGACGAACCGTCGACGCTCGTGCACGCACCCACCGACAACGTCACGCCCACAGCTCCGACGAGACCGAACCCTTGCTTCAAGTCCATGACGATCCCTCCCAGGTCGACGGACTCTCGCCCGCGTCATCATTCATAACTTAACCGTCACTGGGACGCCGCTGCATGATTACTGGTTCCATCCGTGCGCCGACTTCTCGCGGCCATGTCGTCGGCACCTCGGCGACACGACGAACGCCCCCGCACCAGCGCGAGCCGATGCGGGGGCGTTCGTCGAGATCACCGAAGCGACGTTCGGTGAATCCGCCTCACTTGCTGAGGTTGTTCATGATCTCCGTCATGAGAGCGGCCGTCTCGGACGGCGTCTTGCCGACCTTGACGCCGGCGGCCTCGAGGGCCTCCTTCTTCGCGGCAGCCGTGCCCGCGGAACCGGACACGATGGCGCCGGCGTGGCCCATCGTCTTGCCCTCGGGGGCGGTGAAGCCCGCGACGTAACCGACAACCGGCTTCGTCACGTTCTCCTTGATGTACGCCGCAGCGCGCTCCTCGGCGTCGCCGCCGATCTCACCGATCATGACGATCGCGTCGGTGTCGGGGTCGTTCTGGAACGCCTCGAGCGCGTCGATGTGCGTCGTGCCGATGACCGGGTCGCCGCCGATGCCGATGGCCGTCGAGAAACCGAAGTCACGCAGTTCGTACATCATCTGGTACGTCAGCGTGCCCGACTTCGAGACGAGGCCGATGCGGCCCTTGCCGGCGATGTTCGCCGGGATGATGCCGGCGTTCGACTCGCCGGGGCTGATGATGCCCGGGCAGTTCGGGCCGAGCAGGCGCGTCTTCGAACCCTTGCTCAAGTTGTAGAACTCGGCCGAGTCCCTCACCGGGATGCCCTCGGTGATGACGACCGCCAGCGGCATCTCGGCCTCGATGGCCTCGACCGCGGCGCTCTTGGCGAAGGGCGGCGGCACGAAGATCACGGAGACGTTGGCGCCCGTCTCGGCCATGGCGTCCTTGACGGAGCCGAAGACCGGAACCTGCTTGGTCTCGCCGTTGACGTCGAAGTCAACCGTCTGGCCGGCCTTCTTCGGGTTGACGCCACCGACGACGTTCGTGCCCGAGGCGAGCATGCGCGCCGTGTGCTTCATGCCCTCGGAGCCGGTCATGCCCTGAACGATGACCTTGGAGTCAGCGTTGAGAAAAATCGACATGGAAGTCAGATCCCTTTCAGTTGGCCGCGGCCAGCTCGGCAGCCTTGCGGGCTGCGCCGTCCATGGTGTCCACGACCGTCACGAGCGGGTGGTTGAAGTCGGAGAGGATCGCACGGCCCTCTTCGACGTTGTTGCCGTCGAGGCGCACGACGAGCGGCTTCGTCGCCGCGTCGCCGAGCTTCTTCAGGGCGCCGACGATGCCGTTGGCGACGGCGTCGCACGCCGTGATGCCACCGAAGACGTTGACGAAGACGCTCTTGACCTGCTCGTCGTTCAGGATGACGTCGAGACCGTTGGCCATGACCTCCGCCGAGGCGCCGCCACCGATGTCGAGGAAGTTGGCGGGCTTGGCCTTGCCGCCGGTGAAGTCCTCACCGGCGTAGGCGACGACGTCGAGCGTGCTCATGACGAGGCCGGCACCGTTGCCGATGATGCCGACGTTGCCGTCGAGCTTCACGTAGTTGAGGTCGAGCGCCTTGGCCTTGGCCTCCAGCGGGTCGGCCGCGGCCTTGTCCTCGAGAGCCTCGTGGTCGGGGTGACGGAAGCCAGCGTTCTCGTCGAGCGTCACCTTGCCGTCGAGCGCAATGATGTCGCCATCCTCGGTCTTGACGAGCGGGTTCACCTCGACCAGCGTCGCGTCCTCGTCGCGGTAGGTCTCCCACAGCTTGACGAGCACGGGAGCGACCTTCGCGGCCGTCTCGTCGTCGAACCCGGCGGCCTTGACGATCTCGTCAGCCTTCGCGCCGTCGATGCCGACGTTCGGGTCGACCTCGATGCGCGCGAGTGCCTCGGGACGCTCGACGGCGAGCTGCTCGATCTCGACGCCGCCCTCCTTCGAGCACATCGCGAGGTAGCTGCGGTTCGCTCGGTCGAGCAGGATCGAGAAGTAGTACTCCTCGGCGATCTTGGCGCCCTGGGCGATCATCACGGTGCCCACGGTGTGGCCCTTGATGTCCATGCCCAGGATGTCCTTGGCGTACTGCTCGGCCTCGTCAGCCGACTTGGCTACCTTGACGCCGCCGGCCTTGCCGCGACCACCGGTCTTGACCTGGGCCTTGACGACGGTGACACCGCCCGACTTCGCACCGATCTGCTCGGCGGCTGCCTTGGCTTCTTCCGGGGTGGTGGCCGTCTGGCCGGCCAGCACCGGAACGCCGTGCGCCTCGAACATGTCGCGCGCCTGGTACTCGAAGAGATCCACGCGAATCCATCCTCATCGTTGAAAGGAGTGTTCCTCTTGTGACTTTAACGCGCTTTGCCGTGCGGGGGTAACCAGGGGTCCGCGCCGGTGCTCTCAGGCGTGTGCGGACGCCGCGTCCCCGACGTTCTCGCGCACCCACGCGACGACCTCGTGCGTCGGCGCACCGGGCGTGAAGATGCGCGCGACACCCATGTCGAGCAGCGGCTTGATGTCGCCCTCGGGGATGATTCCGCCACCGAAGACGACGACGTCGTCGATGCCCTGCTCGCGCAGCAACGTCATCAGGCGCTCGAACTGCGTCATGTGCGAACCGGACAGGATCGACAGGCCGATCGCGTCGGCGTCCTCCTGCACCGCAGCCGTGACGATCTGCTCCGGCGTCTGGTGCAGGCCCGTGTAGATGACCTCCATGCCGGCGTCGCGCAACGCCCGCGCGATGACCTTCGCACCACGGTCGTGGCCGTCGAGGCCCGGCTTCGCGACGACGACGCGGAGTCGATCGGAGCCGTTCGTGGCGGCATTCGTAGGGGTGGCGTTCGTGGCAGGCGCGTGCTGGACCATGACTCAATCCTCTCGGGCGGTTACTCGCACTGTAACGCCCGCCACACCCTCCGCTCAGTTGATGATCCTCAACTCATGCGTGTCACAGCTTCGTGACGGGCGCGTAGCGCAGGAGCAGGCGCTTGGGTGGGCCGTCGCCGAAGTCGATGTGAGCCATCGCTCGGTCGCCCTGACCCTCGACGCGCACGACGGTGCCGAGGCCGAAGCTGTCGTGCGTCACCTTGTCGCCGGCGTCGAGGTTCGGGATCTCGCGCATGCCGCGGCCGACGGCGGAGTTCTTCGTGGTCGAGAACGAACCGGCCCCGGAGCTGCGACCGCTCGACGACATCCGCGCCACCGGCGCGGAGCCGCGCCCGATGACGGGGCCGTCATCGTCGTGCCTGCTGCCACCCGAGCCGTAGGGCGAACCGCCCCCGCTGCCGAACGCGGCGTACCCGCGCGGCTGGGACGACGCGAACGCCGTGGCCTCGCGCTCCCAGTGGACGAACTCCTCCGGGATCTCGCCGAGGAAGCGCGACGGCGGGTTGTACTGCGGCGCACCCCACGCGCTGCGCACGGCAGCGCGTGACAGGTGCAGGCGCTCGCGCGCCCGGGTGATGCCGACGTAGGCGAGGCGCCGCTCCTCCTCGAGCTCCTTCGTGTCGCCGAGAGCGCGCATGTGCGGGAACGTGCCGTCCTCCATGCCGGTGAGGAATACGACCGGAAACTCGAGGCCCTTTGCGGTGTGCAACGTCATGAGGGTGACGACGCCCTGATCTTCGGCGTCCTTCGGTATCTCGTCCGCGTCGGCCACGAGGGAGACCTGCTCGAGGAAGTCCTCGAGCGTCGCGCCCGGGTAGTTGTCGTCGAACTCGTTGGCGACGGCGACGAGCTCGGCGAGGTTCTCGATGCGCGTCTCGTCCTGAGGATCCTTGCTCGTGCGCAGCTCCTTCAGATACCCCGTGCGCTCGAGGATCGCCTCGATGAGGGGGCCGACGCCGCTACCGGACTCGCGCGTCTGCCGCAGGCTCTCGAGGATCTCGGTGAAGCCCTTGACGGCGCTCACCGACCGCGTCGCGATGCCCGGCGCTTCGTCGGCCCGCGCGAGCGCCTCGATGAATGTGATGCGCTCCCGCTCCGCGAGCGCCCCGAGGCATGCCTCGGCGCGGTCACCGATGCCGCGCTTCGGTGTGTTGAGGATGCGGCGCAGGTTGACGGTGTCGGCCGGGTTCGAGATGACGCGCAGGTACGCGAGCGCGTCCTTGATCTCCTTGCGCTCGTAGAACCGCGTGCCACCGACGACCTTGTACGGCAGGCCGACACGGACGAATACCTCCTCGAGCGCGCGCGATTGAGCGTTCGTCCGGTAGAACACCGCGACGTCCTTGGGCTTGACGCCGTGATCGTCGCCGAGCTTGTCGATCGTGCGCGCGACGAACGCGGCCTCGTCATGCTCGGAATCGGCGACGTACCCGACGATCTTCTCGCCGTCGCCCTGATCGGACCACAGGTTCTTCTTGCGACGCTCCGGGTTGCGCTCGATGACGGAGTTCGCCGCGCCGAGGATGTTCTGCGTCGAACGGTAGTTCTGCTCGAGCAGGATCGTCGTCGCGTTCGGGTAGTCCTCCTCGAACTCGACGATGTTGCGGATCGTCGCCCCACGGAAGGCGTAGATCGACTGATCGGCGTCACCGACGACGCACAGGTCGGCCATGGGTACCGCGCTCGTGGCGCGCGAATCGCCCTCGGCGTCCTGGCTCGCCATGCCGCCCGAGGCGTGCTCACCGCCGGCGAGCTCGCGCACGAGGACGTACTGCGCGTGGTTCGTGTCCTGGTACTCGTCGACGAGGATGTGCCGGAAGCGGCGCCGGTAGTGCTCGGCCACCTGCGGGAACGCCTGCAGGATGGTGACCGTCGTCATGATGATGTCGTCGAAGTCGAGCGCGTTCGCCTGCCGCAGGCGCTGCTGGTAGAGACGGTAGGCCTCGGCGACCTTGCGCTCCTGATCCGTCTCGGCGCGCTTCGCGGCCTCCTCGGCGTCGATCAGCTCGTTCTTCAGGTTGCTCACCTGGAAACTGAACGACTTCGGCGGGTAGCGCTTCGGATCGAGGTCGAGATCGCGCGTCACCATCGCCATGAGGCGCTGACTGTCGGCCGCGTCGTAGATCGAGAACGTCGAGCGCAACCCCACATGCTTGGCTTCACGGCGCAGGATGCGCACGCACGCGGAGTGGAACGTGCTCACCCACATCGCGTTCGCCGCACCCCCGACGAGCTGCTCGACGCGCTCACGCATCTCGGCGGCCGCCTTGTTCGTGAAGGTGATCGCGAGGATCTGGCCGGGCTGTGCGCCACGCGCCGCCATCAGGTAGGCGATGCGGTGCGTCAGCACGCGCGTCTTGCCCGAACCGGCGCCCGCGACGATGAGCAACGGCGTCCCGAAGTGCTCGACGGCCTGCGCCTGCTGCGGGTTCATGCCCTCGAGCAGGCTCGCAGGATCGGCCTCGAAACGTCGCGTGCCGCGGCCCGAATCGGGGCGACCCCAGTGCGATCCGCGACCCAGCATCGGCGCGTCGTCGCCCCATGTGCCGGCGTCGGCGGGGGCCTCGTCGGGCGGCGGTTCCTGCAGGGCCCACAACGGGATGCCGGACGCGTCGACCGCCCCCGGATCGACTGCGGCGGCCCCGGCGGGAGCCTCCGTGCTCGGGGTACGCGACGGCGACGCGTCGGTACCGCTCCTGGAGGAGGGACGGGAGGCGTCGGCAGCGGTCAGCGGAAGGTCGTCGAAGAGGCCACTCATGATGAGGCCAGTCTAGAAGTGAGAACCGACAACCGCGCAGGCGACGAGCGCGGCGGCCGCGCGGCCAAGCGCGGCTGCGGGCATCGGGCTCGAGGCGGCGGGCGCGGGCGGCATCGTCGCCTACCCTTGGGGCGTGGATGTTCAGGCGATTCTCGATGCGATTCCGGCCCCGGCCGTCTACGTGCTGACCGGTCTCATCATCCTGCTCGAGAGCGTCGGCATCCCCCTGCCCGGCGAGATCATGCTCGTCACCGCGTCGCTGTTCGCCTCAGGGCCGCACCCGCACGTCAGCATCCACCTCGTCGCACTGGCCGCCATCCTCGGCGCCGTCATCGGCGACTCGATCGGCTACTACGTCGGTCGACACTTCGGTGAGCGCCTGTTCGCGTGGCTCGGTCCACGCTTCCCCCATCATGTCAACGACGAGACGATCGGGTACGCGAAGCACGCCTTCCACACCCACGGCATCTGGGCGGTGTTCTTCGGACGCTTCGTCGCGCTGCTGCGCATCTTCGCCGGCCCACTCGCCGGCTCGCTGCACATGAAGTATGCGCGCTTCCTGGCCGCCAACGTGCTCGGCGCCATCTGCTGGGCCGGCGGCACCGCCTACGGCGTCCACTTCCTCGGCAAGATCGCCGAGAAGTGGATGAAGAACTTCTCCTACATCGGGCTCGGCGCCGCCATCGTCCTCGGCATCGTGTTGACGACGGTCGCCCGCAAGCGCATCAGCGCCAACGTCGCCGAGTACGCCGAACGCAAGCGCGCCGCCGGTGAAGAGGTCAACCCCGCCGATCCGCGCGCGGTGAGCTGACGGGCGCTCCACCTGAGCACCGCTGGAGCGGCGAACGCCTACCCTTGTGGCATGTCCACGCTCAACGAAATCCTCCTGCTCGTCCACCTGCTCGGCATGGCCGCCATCGTCGGTGGCTTCCTCGCTGTCCTCAAGGCGCCGCGCGCCATCCCCGCGATGGTGTGGGGCGCGCGCCTGCAGCTGCTCAGCGGGCTCGCGATGGTCGGCGTCGCCGAGTCGCAGCACTGGTCGCTCGACCACACGTGGGTCGCGGTGAAGCTCGTCATCGCCCTCATCGTCGCAGGTCTGCTCGAAGTCTCCTCGTCGAAGGAGAAGAAGGGCGACAGCGCCGCGCCGCTCGTCCAGGCCGCCGCTGCGCTCGCCGTCATCAACGTGATCGTCGCGATCTTCTGGCACTGACCGACCACCCCGCATGACGAGCGGGTGCGACGACGCATGAGGCGTCGACGCACCCGCTTCGCCGTCGGTGGCCACGCCCCGTCGACGCATCCGGTCGCCGGCTGGGCTCGTGGATGGCTCGTGGGTGGCTCGGCGTCAACCTGAGGAGCCGAGCACCTGCCGCAGCGATTCGAGCGCCCAGGGAGCCATGCCGCCGCTCGGGTAGCCGTCGGAGGTGGGGTCGACCACGTCGGCCGCCGCGAACCACGCCGCGTGCTGCGTCGAGCCCCCGACGTCGTGGACGGTGGGTTCGCTGGGCTCGTCGCAGCGGGCCGAGTAGATGAGGCGGACGGCGTGGAAGTCCTCGACCATCCCCTCCCTGCCATCGCCGACGCGGTGCGAGGACGAGACGTCCCACAACCGCGCGTCGCTGATGCGCTGCCCGGCCTCCTCCCAGACCTCGCGCGCGGCGGCCGCCTCGGGCGCCTCGCCGGCCTCGACCCCGCCCCCGGGCAGGATCCACAGCCCCGGACGCCCCGTCTCGCGCGACAGCTGCGTCAGCAGCACGCCCCTCTCGCTCGTCACGACCGCGTACGCAGCCAGGCGTTGGCGCACCAGATCGACCGGGCCGGCGGCGCGCGCGACACCCGCGAGGCGATGATGAGCCGCATGCATGCGCGCGACCTCGAACGTCAGCTCGACGCCGTCATGGACGAGTGTCGCCGTGCGCAGGGCGATCGGTTTGAACCCCGCGTCGCGCACCTGACGCCGCGGCGCGATGCCCTGCGCCAACCGGGCACGCAGCACCTCGCGACCGTCCTCCAGACCCCGCACGAAGATCGGGATGTCGGGGACGCCGTCGCCCTTCATCGCGCCGCTCGCAGTGCCGCGGCCCGTGCGTACTCGGCCTCGGCGAGACGGACGACCTGATCCCACGTCTGCGCCGGGCGATGCGTGCGGTTGTACTCGGCCATCGTCCGGCGCAGGTCGGTGTCGAGCGCGAGGCGGATGATGGCCTGCGCGAGGTCGTCGTCATCGCCCGCGAGCAGCCCGTTGACGCCCGAGGTGACAAACTCCGAGACGCCGCTCGTCGACGGCGCGACGACGGGCAGCCCTGATGAGCGCGCCTCGAGCGCCGCGATGCCGAACGACTCGAGCCGCGCCGGCGCGACGTACAGGTCTGAGGCGCGGTAGCGGTCGTGCAGTTGCGCGCGCGTCATGCGTCCTGGCAAGGAGACCCACTCGTGGGCGTCGGCGAGGTCGACGGCGCGCACGAGCTTCGGGCGCAGGTCGCCCTCCCCCGCGATCTCGAGCCGGACGTTCGGTGCCTCGCGGTGCACCGCCTTCATCACCGAGAAGAACTCGAGCGGACGCTTGCGCGTGGCCAGCCGCATCGCCGAGATGACACGCACCTCGTCGCCCGTGCGCGGCTCGCCGGGCGTCCACGCGTCGGCGTCGATGCCGTTCGGCAGCACGACGACCTCGTGGCCGCGGCCGGCCATGTCGCGGATCGGGTGCGCCGCGACCTGCGAGACCGCCGACAACGCAGCGCCGCCCTTGGCCCAGCGGCGTACGAAACCGAGCGGCTTGAGCAGCGGACCGGCCCACGCCATGACGGAGTGCCACGTCACCGCCGTCGGCAGGCCCAGATCGAGGGCGAGGCGGACGGCGTCGAAGGAGAACACGCTGATGACGCCGATGTGCGCGTGGACGACGTCGAAACCGCCTTTCGACAGCGCCAGGCGAAGCTGCGAGACGGCCATCGGATTGAGCGCGACATCGTGCGGCAACCCGAGCGAAAACCGATGCACCGGGATGCCGTCGACGATCTCGAGGCCGCTGTGCTGCTCACGGTGAGCCGGGGTGACGGTGTACGCAACGACCTCGTGCCCCTGCGCCACCAGGCGCTGCGCGAGGTCGTGCACCTGCACCTCGATGCCGCCCAGACGCGGCAGATAGCAGTCGGACACGAGGGCGATCTTCACGGCACGAGTCTTTCATGCGAGAGGATGAAGACGATGATCACCACCCCAGACGGCCAGCCGCGACGCACCCTCGTCGCATTCCATGCCCACCCCGACGACGAGGCGCTGCTCACCTCCGGCACGATGGCAAAGGCCGCGGCGCAGGGGCATCACGTCGTCCTCGTCGTGGCGACGGACGGCGCGCTCGGCCTCGCCGGGTCGGAATACGGAACGCCTGACGAACTCGCGGCGCGACGCTGGGACGAAGTATCGACCAGCGCCCGCGCGCTCGGGGTCGCCCGCTTGGAGACACTCGGCTACGCCGATTCGGGCATGGGCCCGCAGGTGTTTCCCGACCCGCCGGGCAAGCGGCGCTTCGTCACGGTGCCCGTCGAGGAAGCAGCCGAGGCGCTCGCCGTCATCCTGCGCGAGGAGGACGCCGACGTCCTGCTCACCTACGACGCCGCCGGCGGCTACGGCCACCGCGACCACGTGCGCGTCCATGAGGTCGGCGCGCACGCGGCTGAGCTGGCGGGCACGCCGCGCGTACTCGAGGCGACGGCGCCCCGCGACCTGCTCGTGCGCGCGCTGCACCTCGTGGCGCGTTTCTACCGTTTCCCCGACGACTTCGACATGGCCGGCTTCGAACGCGCCTACTCGGCCCGCAAGGACATCACTCATCGCGTCAACGTCCTCCGTCAAGCGGGCGCGAAGCGAGCGTCGATGGCGGCGCACACGTCACAGGCGAGTGCTGACGGTGACGCCGACCGCACCCTCGCCGCGTTCCTGCGCATCCCGCGGCCGCTGTACGACATCGTCTTCGGACGCGAATGGTTCCGCGACCCCGCCCACGTCGGCCCCGTCAGCCACGACATCTTCGCAGGGCTGACCGAGCACGAGGACCGCGCCGAGTGATTTCGCCCTCGTCGTCCCGTCAGCCCGGGAGCACCTCGCCTGACGCCTCGTCCGGCCATGGATCCCGTTCCGAGGATTCACCTCTGTCGCCCGCGATGCCGCGTCCCAACGCGTGGCAGAGCGCGCAGGCCGTCATCGGCATCGGCCTGGCCGCGGCGATCCTGTACTGGGGCGTGCCGTGGTTCGGCGAGACGACATGGCCCGAGATCGGGCGGCATCTGCAACTGCTCGGGTGGGCGAGCAGCCTCGAACTGTTCGCGCTCGTCGCGTTCGGGCTGTGGCTCTACACCTTCGCGCTGACCGGCTCCATACCCGGGCTGGGGCACGTCAAGGCGCTCATCGTCAACGTCGCAGGGTCCGCGGCCGGCAACCTCCTGCCCGGCGGTGGCGCGGCCGGCGTCGCCGCGACCTACCTGATGCTGCGCTCCTGGGGGTTTCAGGCCGCAGCGATCTCGACGTCGGTCATCGTCACCGGCGTGTGGAACCTCGTGGCGCGCCTCGCGATGCCGCTGCTCGGCGTCGCGCTGCTCAGCTCGACGGACGCCCTGCCGAAGGGAGTGCGTCGCGGCGCGCTGACCGGCGGAATCGTCGGGCTCGTCATCATCGCCGCGTTCGTCGGCGTGCTGCTCTCCCCCGGTCTGACGCAGCGGTTCGGCGCGTGGCTCGATCGCCGAGTCGGTGAACGTGTGCGACGTCGCCGGCCCGGTTTCGAGATCGAGGCGACGCTCGTCGATCAACGACGCCGTCTGGCGGGCGTGACCGCGCACGGGTGGGCGCCGATGACGGTAGGCGTCGTCGGGTACCTCGCCGTCTACTTCGTGCTGTTCTGGCGGACGATGGAGGCGGTCGGCGTCGACATGCCCCTGAGCAAGTTGTTCGCGGCATACGCCGTCGGGCGCCTGCTGACGACCGTCGGCGTGACGCCGGGCGGCCTCGGCGTGACGGAGGCCGGCACCCTCGCCGTCCTCGTCGCATGGGGCGCGGACAAACCCGCCGCAGCTGCCGGCGTCCTCGTCTTCGCCTTGTTCACACACCTGCTCGAGGTGCCTCTTGGCGCACTGGGCTGGCTGGCGTGGTGGCTCATGCCGAAGCAACCCGTCCTCGACGCCGCGACGTCGCCCAGGTCGTCATCGCCGACCTGATATGACCAAGAATCGCCAATCTCGTCGGCCTTCGCGGCTGAGGTACACCCGACGTGGCGGGGTCAGTTCTTCTTCGTCAGACGTGCGACCTGGCGGGCGCGGGCTTCGTCGGCGAGGTGGTCGTCGATCTCGCCCGGCTCGAACGGACGGCCCGTGGCGCGCTCGGCGGCGACGGTGATGAGGAAGTCCGCGAGCTTCGGGTTCGACGGCAGGATCGGGCCGTGCAGATACGACCCGATGACGTTGCGCGTGCGCGCGCCCTCCTTGCCGTCCTCGCCGTTGTTGCCAAAACCGGAACGCACGTCACCGAACGCACGCTGGCCGTCGCCGAGCACCGTCGAACCCGAGTGATTCTCGTACCCGACGACGTCGCCGAACTCGGTCGACAGCACGACGGGCCCGATCATGCGCTTCGCGTTGCCCTGCGTCGTGACGTCGAGGATGCCGAGACCGGGCAGCGTTTCGCCCTCGACGGTGCGGAACGCCTTGCCGAACAACTGGTACATGCCGCAGATCATGAGCATCGGGACGCCGTCCTCAGCCATGCTGACGAGGCGCGGGCCGATGCGTTCGAGATCGGCCTCGACACGCGCCTGCCCCGAATCCTGGCCGCCACCGCCGACGACGAGGTGGATGTCGTCGGGCAGTTCGTCGCCGGGGTTGTGGCTCACGACGTTCGGTTCGTAACCGTGCCAGCGCAGGCGTGCCTCGAGGCAGCGCGTGTTGCCGAGGTCGCCGTAGATCGACATCTCCCGCGGGTACAGGTGCACGAGCGTGACGCGGCCCTTGCTCGGGCCACTCGGATCGCCCAGTGTCGTCGGGACGACATCCATCGCCGCCGGGTCCTCGTTGACCCGCGCCTGCACCTCACCCGATGTCGACGAGCCGACCAGCCCAGCATCCGTGGGCACCCCGCCCATCGCCGCGGGGTCGTCGTCGATCCGAGGGGCAGCCGTCGGCTGGGGGTTCGTCTGCTCGCTCATTCGGCGGCGTCCTCTCCGAAGTCGGGCAGGTCGTAGCGCTCGGCGAGCGTGCGACGCAGCGTCATCATGGCGGTGTACGTGCAGAAGATGCGCTTCGGTTCGTCGGCGTGCTCGGCGAGGAACCGATCAAGAGCGGCGTGCAGGTCGGGTTCGACCGCGCGCACCTCGACGCCGTCATAGGCGAGCCGCAAGGCCATGTCATAGGCGCGCACCCCACTCGTCAGTTCGACGCCGCGCTCGCGCAGCGACGCGAAGTTGACGTCGTAGAGCCATGAGACGTCGCGTCCGTCGGCGTAGTTGTCGTTGATCGCGACCATGCTCGCGACCGGCCGGCCCCCGTACGTCGACAGCGCGACGGTGAATCCGGCCGGGTTCTTGACGAGCACGAGCTCGAGTTCGGTGCCGTCGGCGTCGATCACCTCTCCGCGCCCGAACGGCGGCTGCACGGCTTCGAGTGCCGTCACCGCCGTCTCACCGCTGAACGCGTCGCCGAGCAGGCGGCGCGCCATCGACGTCGCCGCGGTCGCGTTGATCATCGCGGCCAGACCGTGCTGACGCATCTGCATGGGCCCGACGTTGCCGCTGCCGTCGGCACGGTCGGCGAACGTCACGAGGAAGCGACGTTCGTCGAGCGGCTTGAGCAGACCGTCACCCGGGCCGACGAGCGGCGCGACGAAGTCGTCGTCGCTGCGCACGTCCTGCTCCATGAGCTCGCCGAGGCGGTCGGCGATCGTCTCGTCGACACCGAAGTACGACACCTCGACGCCATCGGCCAGGCGCCCCGCGATGCGCGCGACGAACGAGTCGTCGCGGTTGAGGACGACGCCCTGCGTGGTCTGTTCCGCCAGCTGTGCGAGCAGTTTCGCCGTGTAGTCGATCTCGGCGAATCGGTCGAGCTGGTCGCGTGCGACGTTGAGCAGCAGCGCATGCGTGGGCTTGACGACCTTCGCGAAGTGCAGCGAGTGCGCCTCGTCCAGCTCGAGCACCGCGATGTCGGCGTCGAGACCACCCTTGAGGGAGATCTCTCCGAGCACCGACGAGATGACGCCACGCGTGAAGTTCGAGCCCGTCGGGTTCGTGAACACGCGCAGACCATGCGCGCGCAGCAGCGCGACGAGCATCTTCGTCGTCGTCGTCTTGCCGTTCGTGCCGGTGACGACGACGATGCCCTGCGGCAGGTCCGCGAGCGCCTGGGAGAGGAAACGCGGATCGATCTTCTCGACGACGAGACCGGGCAGGGCGCTTCCGCCCCCACGCAGCCTCGTCGCGATTCGCGCGGACTTGCCCGCGAGCACGGCAGCAGCAGTTCTCAACACCCGGCCAGCCTAGTGCGTGGTCCGCGCGACCTCCCGGACGGCACGCGCGGCGGAGGCGACGATCATCGTGACGCCCAGCGGGACGGCGACGAGTTCGAGCACAGCCGCGCCCACCCACCACGCACCGAAAGCGTTGACGTCCGTGCCCCACCCGAGGAACGTGACGACGACCCACGCGGCGCCCGCAGCCGCCGCGAGCACGTCGTGGGGCGCCGGGCGGGGCCAGGCACCCAACGTGCCACCCGAGGCCGGCCGGCTTACGGTGGCGCCATCGGGGTGCGCTGGGGTGCGGCGCTCCCCGCGCGTCCGGGGGCCGACGCAGGCGGCTGCCTCAGCATCGATACTTTCGTCAGGGATCGCCAGGTCCCCCAAGAACGGGTGCGGCCCACCCCCACCGCCTCGAGGCGTCAGCAGCAGATGCGCAACGCCCAGCCAGGCCGCGACGACTGCGATCGCGGCGACGACGTCGCCCAGCGCGTGCCAGTACGCCGCAATGACGCCGAGACACCCCAGCGTTCCCCAGGCTCCGGCGCCGACGAGCGCCGCACGCCGCCATCGCGGGGGCGCGAGGAGGACGACGGCGGCAGCGCTCGTCAGCGCGAGCGTGGCGTGCCCACTGGGCAGCGTCGCGACCTCAGGCGTGAGCACCCGGGCGAGCAGCAACTTGGCCGCCTGCGTGCTCAGATTGGCGCCGGCGATGACGAGCAGAGCGGAGGCGGCGCGCGGGGGCGTCACGGCCCATGCGCCGCCGCGGCGCAGCAGCGAAACCGGGAGCGCCACGACCGCCACGACAGCGACCACGAGCGCCCCGCGCGGTACCCACCCGACGCAGGCCGCGATCGTCTCGAACGTGCGGCCCGTACCACTCAACGCGTGCATGCCGTCCCGGGCCCTGCTGACCCCGCCCGGGAGATCACGCGCCATCGCCACGATTCCGACCACGACGGCTGCGAGCAGCATCATGAACGCGGCCGGCACGAAGCGCCGACCCCACGACCGCACCGCGTCGCGCGGCACACGGGCCACCATGGTCTGCTCGAGACCTCAGCCGACGGCGTCGTCGGCGGCGGCGCTGATCCACGCCAGCGTGAGCGCCGCCGTCACGGCGATGCTCACCAGGGAGACGAACGCCAGGACGAGCGAGACGTCGTGATCGAGCGGACGCACCCCGAGCGCGACGAAGATGAGGCCGACGCCGATGCTGCCCGCCAGGCTGAGCACGGGTCGCACCGCGTACGACGTGTCGCGCGGATGACGGCCGTGCTGGACGCGCTGCACGACGCCCAGCGCGATCGCGGCGAGGAACGTGGTCAGCAGAAAGGCCGCGATGACGTCGGCGGGCCGGTGCCAGTGTCCGACGAGCGTGCCCGCGCCGACGAACGTCACCCCGAAGCCGGCGAACGGCAGCAGCCATCGCCTGGCGCCCACGGGCGCGACGATGAGGGCAGCCGTGGCGATGCTCATCGCCACCGTCGAGTGCCCACTTGGCAACGAGTTCGACCACCAGTGCGGTTGCGTGGGCCAATAGGCCTTGAACAGCTGCGTCGTCACGTTCGCCACAGAGACGACGCAGACGGCCGCCGCCGCGAGAGCGAAACGGCGTCGCACGAGTGCGATCACGACGAACGCGAGCAGGAACGCGCCCGTGCTCGCGATCGTGATGTACGTCAGGG
The DNA here is from genome assembly GCF_900447535.1 of Dermacoccus nishinomiyaensis. Taxonomy (NCBI): domain Bacteria; kingdom Bacillati; phylum Actinomycetota; class Actinomycetes; order Micrococcales; family Dermacoccaceae; genus Dermacoccus; species Dermacoccus nishinomiyaensis. The sequence continues at coordinate 426,554 of NZ_UFXX01000002.1, forward strand.
GGTCGACGATGTGCGCCCAGGCTCGCGCGCTGGAGCCGGTGCTCAGGCGCGCCCGTTCGCCCCACATCTGGCCGCGTGCCGTGCGCGTGAACACCCACAGCACCAGAAGGAACCCGGTGAGCGACACGAGCGCCATGGTCGTCACCGAGCAGACAAGACGACGCACGGACTCCGGGATGTCGCCGGCCGGCTCGGCGTCGTCGCCAGCGCGTGTCGCGCCCACGAGGTCATCGGCGCTCATCGCGCACCACCGCCGGGGCGTGCCGACCCGCCGGGCCGATCGTCGTGACCGCGTCGAGGACCACCGGGATGCGACGACGGCGCAGCCGTGCGGGCTGCGCCGTCGTCGTGCGTGAGCTCAGGAGGCATCAGGCCGTCACCTTCGAACTCACTCCCACTCGATGGTGCCCGGCGGCTTGCTCGTCACGTCGAGCACGACGCGGTTGACGTCGGCGACCTCGTTCGTGATGCGGTTCGAGATCTTGGCGAGCACGTCGTAGGGCAGGCGCGTCCAGTCGGCCGTCATCGCGTCCTCGCTCGATACGGGGCGCAGGACGATGGGGTGGCCGTACGTACGGCCGTCGCCCTGCACGCCGACGGAGCGCACGTCGGCGAGCAACACGACGGGGCACTGCCAGATGTCGCGGTCGAGACCGGCGGCCGTCAGTTCTTCGCGGGCGATGAGGTCGGCAGCGCGCAGGATCTCGAGGCGCTCGGCCGTCACCTCGCCGATGATGCGGATGCCGAGGCCGGGGCCCGGGAACGGCTGGCGCCACACGATCGCCTCGGGCACACCGAGCTCGAGACCGACCTGACGCACCTCGTCCTTGAACAGCGAACGCAGCGGCTCGACGAGCGTGAACTGCAGGTCGTCGGGCAGGCCGCCCACGTTGTGGTGGCTCTTGATGTTGGCCGCGCCCGTGCCACCGCCGGATTCGACGACATCGGGGTACAGCGTGCCCTGGACGAGGAACTCGACGGGGTGCTCGCTGCTCGACTCAGCGCCGACGATGTCGCGCGCGGCCTGCTCGAAGACGCGGATGAACTCGCGACCGATGATCTTGCGCTTCGTCTCCGGGTCGCTCTGACCCGCGAGCGCGTCGAGGAACTGCTGCGACGCATCGACGACGACGAGGTCGACGCCGGTGGCGGCGACGAAGTCCTCCTTGACCTGCTCGGCCTCACCGGCGCGCAGCAGGCCGTGGTCGACGAAGACGCACGTCAGTCGGTCGCCGATCGCCTTCTGCACCATCGCCGCGGCGACCGAGGAGTCGACACCACCGGAGAGGCCACAGATCGCGCGGCCCTCACCGATCTGCTCCCGCACCTGCTCGACGAGCTCCTCGGCCATGTTGGCGGCCGTCCACGTCGCCTCGAGGCCGGCGCCCTTGAGCAGGAAGTTACGAAGCACCTCCTGGCCATGGGCGGAGTGCAACACCTCCGGGTGCCACTGGACGCCGAACAGCTTGCGCGCCGGATCCTCGAACGCCGCGACGGGCGCGCCGGGTGTGCGGGCACACACCGTCATGCCCGCGGGAGCCTCGGTGACGCCGTCACCGTGCGACATCCACACGTTCTGCTCGGCGGGCTGCCCCGCGAACAGGACGGACTCGGTGTGCGTGATCGTCGCCGTCGTGTTGCCGTACTCACGACCACCCGTGTGGCCGACGGTGCCGCCCAGAGCGTCAGCCATCGCCTGGAAGCCGTAGCAGATGCCGAACACGGGCACGCCGGCCTCGAGCAGCGCGACGTCGAGCGACGGCGCCCCCTCGGCGTACACCGACGACGGCCCGCCCGAGAGCACGATGGCCGCGGGCTCCTTGGCCAGCATCTCGGCGGCACTCATCGTGTGCGGCACGACCTCGGAGTAGAGGGCGCACTCACGCACGCGTCGCGCGATCAGCTGCGCGTACTGCGCGCCGAAGTCGACGACGAGAACGGGATGATCCTGCAGATTTTCGGTCACGTCACTCATCCTATCGGCCGGGGCGACAACCCCGGAATCACGCGGTTATCGGACGCTGACAGCCGCTCAGCGGGTGGGGAGTGCCTCGAGATCGCGCTCGACCTCACCGCTGATGCGGCGCTCCACCCAGAAGGACAGGAACGGGACGCAGCCGGCCAGGATGACGAGCACCATCTTGCCGATCCCCCAGCGCATGGCGAAACCCAGATTCGCCGTCGCGGCGACATAGACGAGGAAGAGCAGACCATGCGGTTGCGGCCACCAGTCGAGGGCGTGGTTGTCGAAACCGTAGTGCAGCACCATCTCGAGCACGAGAACGAGCAGGCCGATACCGACGATGAACGCGGCGACCTTGAAGAACTTGAGGGCAGAGCGAGCCTTGAGTGCGTCGATGCGCACCACGGGGCGGCCGGGGGTGGGAGCAGGCTTTGTCACGGCGTTTCCTTTCGTGTCGCCGGGCGCATCGCGCCCTGTTCGGCGAGGGTTTCGGGAGCCGACGACGCCCGGGCGGCACCATCGTCGGGCTGGTCGAGATCGTCAGCGGCGTCGCCCTCGCTGCGTGCGGCGCGCACGTCGGGCGCATCTGTTGCCTGCGGCCCGTCGGAGATCGCGGCTTCGGCGGCCGCCCGGTCGTTGAGGTATTCCTCATGCAGGATCCGCAGCCACATGAAGACGGCGAAGATCGCGAAGATCCACCACTGCCACGCATAGGCCGCGTTGCGCAGATCGACCTTCGTGGCCTTCGGCACCGGCGGCGGAATGTGCTGCACGACAGCGGTTCCCGACTGCGGCGCCGCGGCCGGCGCCTGTTTCGTCGAGAAGACGAAGCCGTTGTAGACCTTGCCGCCCCACTCGTTGAGCAGCCGGCCCATGTCGATCGTGCCGATCTGCCCCTCGGGAAGTTCACCGAGCGTAGAGACCGATTCACCGGGCGCGAGCGCGCCCTCGATCGTCACCGTGCCTGACGTCGGCGCGGGCAGCTTCGTCGTCTGCGTGACGAACCCGCGCACCACCGGGATGCGCGCGCCCGTCATGTCGACGACGAGCGGTGTCATGAGCCAGTAGCCGTTCTTGCCGTCGAGTACGCGACCGGCGACCAGTTCGGTCTTCGCGGCGTCATAGTGGCCGGTCGCACGAATCGGCTGCAAGGAGCGCCCGTTGTCGAACGTCGTCTGCGGTTTCAGGACGTCGTCGAGTGGTTCCACAGCGCGCCCGTTGCTCTCCTCGAGGACCTGCTGGTTGGCCCTGTTGTGGGCCGTCTGCCACTGCCAGTTGCCCAACCAGACGAAGGCTGCCGTCAGAACGAGCATGACGACGAACAACCGCAGGAGGCGGGGTTTCATCGCGGTTCGCAGCACCGACTCAGCCTACGGGGTCGAACTGAACGTTGCCTCAGACGGGTCGCTCTGCATTGTGGAGCGTCATAGCGTCACCTCGACGGCGCCCCTTTCACCACCGGCAAGCCCACCGATGCGCGGCATCCCGACGTCGACGACCTGCCCGGGCACACGACCCGGCGCCATGTCGAGCCTGACGTACTCCTCACCCGGCGCCGGGCGCTCGTCCCGCTCCCCCTTGGCCGGCCACGCACTCATCGCACGTTCGGCCTGGGCGGTGATCGTCAGCGAAGGATTGACGCCCAGGTTCGCGGAGACAGCCGAACCGTCGACGATCGACAGAGTCGGGTAGCCGTGGACGCGGTGATACGCGTCGATGACGCCCGTGCCCGGCCCGTCGCTGATCGGTGCGCCGCCGAGGAAGTGCGCCGTCATCGGCACCTCGAACAGCTCGTTCCACGTGCCGCCCGGCACCGCGGTGCCCTTGACGGCCTTCTGCAGCTCGCTCGCCATCGCGTGAATCGCCCTGTGCCCGCCAGCAATCCACGACGGATTGGGTTCGCCGTGGCCCTGCGCGGACGTCAGCTTCCATCCGCGGCGCGTGCGCTGCGGTGAGACGTCGATGGAGTTGTCGAGCGTCTGCATGACGAGGGCGATGACGGTGCGCTCACTCCATCTTCGCGGCACGACGGTCTTGAGCAGCGTGCCCGGGCGCTTGATGAACTCGCGCGCGAAGGCACGCGTGCGGCTCGGCACGTCGCCGGGGATGAGCAGGGTGGAGAAGAAGCCCATCGCGTTCGAGCCCTTGCCGTAACGGCAGTTCTCGACGTGCGTCGTGGCGTCGACGTGAAAGCTGGAGGTGATGGCGACGCCCTTCGTCAGGTCCGCGCCGCGCGGTACGTCGACGAGGGCCGCACCACCGAGTTCTTCGGAGTTGGTACGCGTCAGCTTGCCCAGCCGCGGCGACAGGTGCCGCAGGCGCCCCTCGGCCCGCAGCGTGTGCAGCAACGACTGCGTCCCCCACGTCCCGGCGGCGAGGACGACGTGGCGGGCCGTCATCGTCCGGCGATCCCGACGCAGCCACGCGCCGGTGCGCTCACTCGTCACGCGCCAGCCGCCTTCGCCGTGCTCACCGATCGGTTCGAGATCGACGACGGTGCGCATCGCCTCGATGCGTGCGCCGGCCCGTTCGGCGAGGGGTAGGTAGTTCTTGAGCAGCGTGTTCTTCGCGCCGACGCGGCAGCCGACCATGCAGTTGCCGCACTCGGTGCAGCCGGTGCGCGCCGGGCCCTCGCCCCCGAAGTAAGGATCGTCGACGCGCTCGCCGGCGCGTCCGAAGTACACGCCGACCGGCGTCTTGCGGAACGTGTTCTCGACACCGAGGCTGCGGGCTGCGTCGCGCATGACGTTCTCGACGACGCCCTCGCACGGGTTGGCCTCGACGACGCCGAGCATCTTCTTCGCCACGGTGTAGTGCGGCGCGAGTTCTTCCTGCCAGTCGGTGATGTGCGCCCACTGCGGGTCGTCGAAGAACGTCTTCGGCGGCACGTAGAGCGTGTTCGCGTAGTTGAGGCTGCCGCCGCCCACGCCCGCGCCGGCGAGGATGACGGCGTGCGGCAGCTTGTGGATGCGCTGCACGCCGAAGCACTTGAGCTTGGGCGCCCAGACGTAGTTGCGCACGTCCCAGCTCGTCTTGGCGAACTCGTCGTCACGCCGCCGCGGGCCGGCTTCGAGCACGACGACGTCATAGCCCTTCTCAGCCAACCGCAGCGCCGCGACCGAGCCGCCGAAGCCGGAGCCGATGACGGCGACGTCGACGTCCATCGCCTGATCGCGCGAGGTGGTGTTCATGACAGGCCCGCCTTCTTCATGACGCGCAGACCCGTGCTCAGGGCGCGAGCGAACTGTCGCTGCGACACGCCCTTCGGCACGCCGAAGCCCTGCAACCGCTGCACGCTGACGTTCTGGATGTCGGTGTACTTCGTGATGCCCTCCGCGCCGTGACGCCGCCCGAGACCGGAGGCCTTCATGCCGCCCATCGGCGCGCCATTGCTCGCGTAAGCGGCCGCGTAGCCCTCGTTGACGTTGACGGTTCCGGTGCGGATGCGGGCGGCAATGGCGCGCCCGCGCGCGACGTCCTTCGTCCAGACGGAGGCGTTGAGGCCGAAGTCGGTGTCATTGGCGAGGGCGACGGCCTCGTCATCGCTGCTCACGCGGTACACGCTGACGACGGGCCCGAATGTCTCCTCGTCGCGGCACAGCATGCCGTCCGCGACGCCGTCGAGGACGGTCGGTTCGTAGCAGTACGGGCCGATGTCGGAGCGCGCCTTGCCTCCGGTCAGCACCGTCGCGCCCTTCGCGACGGCGTCGTCGACGTGCTGTGTGACGCGTTCGAGCTGGTCGGCCGAGATGAGGCTGCCCATGTCGTAGCCCCAGTCGAGCGCCACGCCGATCTTCATCGCTGCGACGCGTTCGAGGAAGCGTCGCAGGAACTCGTCGGCGATCTTCTCGTGCACGACGAGACGCTCGATCGAGATGCACAGCTGGCCCGCGCTCGCGAAGACGGCGCGCTGCGCGCACTCGGCGGCGCGCGTCAGGTCGGCGTCATCGGCGATGTACATGGCGTTCTTGCCACCGAGTTCGAGCGACGCGCTCTTGAGCCGCTCCCCCGCGTCGCGCGCGACGATGCGGCCCGTCTTCGTCGAACCGGTGAACATCACCGAGTCCGCGTGCTCGAGCACCGCCCCGCCGACGTTCGGCCCGTCGCCGAGGACGACCTGGAGCAGCCCCTCGGGCAGGCCCGCCTCGTCGCACAGTTCAACGGCGCGCAGGCACGTGAAGCTCGACTTCTCGTCCGGGCGCAGGACGACGGCGTTGCCCGCCGCGAGCGCCGGCAGCGCGTCCGTGATCGACATCGACAGCGGGTAGTTCCACGGCGCGACGATGCCGACGACGCCCTTCGGCAGATAGTGCGTGCGCGCCTGCGTCAGCACCGGAAGCGCGCCGAGGGCCTTGCGCTCGGCGAGATAGCTCGGCGCCTTCTTGGCGTAGTGACGGCACACGCCCGCGGTGTCGAGCACCTCCTCGAACGCCTGGATGCGCGCCTTGCCCGACTCGATCTGGATGAGGTCGAGCAACTCGTCCTGGCGATCGAGCACGAGGTCGTGCAGCCTCGTGAGGAACTCGACGCGTTCGCGGACGTCGCGCTGTGCCCATTCCTGCTGCGCTGCGCGCGCCCGTTCGTAGGCGGTGACGACGTCGTCGGGCGTCGACGTGGGCAGCGCGCCGATCGTCTCCCCCGTCAGCGGCGTCATGCGTTCCTGCGCCGGGCCGCTCGCGACGACGCGGGCGCTCATGCGTCGGACGGTCGCCTCGTCGAGAGCAAGCGGACGCTGAGGGCGCGGCTGGGTGTGCAGTGAAGGCGTCATCCCCCCACTGTAGATGTGACCTCCGACACCGTGGTTACTTTCGCGTACACCGTGCACATGGCGGGCGCCGTCGTGCGCTCTGCCGACGCGATGCCTCCCTCGACGCAGCACGCCCCCGCTCTTCGAAAGAGCGAGGGCGTGCCGGGTGGGGGGTCAGCTGCGCTGGTAGGGCGCGACGACGAGTTCGACGCGCTGGAACTCCTTGAGGTCGGAGTAACCGGTCGTCGCCATCGCGCGCTTGAGGGCGCCCATGATGTTGGTCGTGCCGTCGGCGCTCTGGCCGGGGCCGTCGAGGATCTGCTCGAGCGAACCGACGGTGCCGACCTCGACGCGCTCACCGCGCGGCAGCTGGCTGTGGTGCGCTTCGGGGCCCCAGTGGAACCCGCGGCCCGGCGCCTCCTCGGCACGCGCGAGGGCTGCGCCGAGCATGACGGCGTCAGCGCCGCACGCGACGGCCTTGACGATGTCGCCGGATGTGCCGACGCCGCCGTCCGCGATGACGTGGACGTAACGTCCGCCCGACTCGTCGAGGTAGTCGCGGCGCGCCGCAGCGACGTCGGAGATCGCCGTCGCCATGGGCGCGTGGATGCCGAGCGTGCGGCGCGTCGTGTGCGCGGCGCCGCCGCCGAAGCCGACGAGGACGCCGGCCGCGCCGGTGCGCATGAGGTGCAGCGCAGCGGTGTAGGTGCCCGCGCCGCCGACGATGACGGGGACGTCGAGCTCGTAGATGAAGCGCTTGAGGTTGAGCGGTTCGGACGCGCCGGAGACGTGCTCGGCCGACACGGTCGTGCCGCGGATGACGAACAGGTCGACGCCCGCCGCGACGACGGTGCGCCAGTGCTCCTGCGTGCGCTGCGGTGTCAGGGCGCCGGCGACGGTGACGCCCGCGTCACGGATCTCCTTGAGGCGTGCGGTGATGAGTTCGGGCTTGATGGGCTCGGCGTAGATCTCGCGCATGCGGGCGGTGGCCTCGTCAGGGCTGCACGTCGCGATCTGCGCGAGCTGCTTCTCGGGCTCCTCGTAGCGCGTCCACAGGCCCTCGAGGTCGAGCACCGGCAGGCCGCCGAGCTTGCCGAACGCGATGGCCGTCGCGGGCGACATGAGCGAGTCCATCGGCGCGGCCATGACGGGCAGCTCGAAGTGGTAGGCGTCGATCTGCCACGACGTCGACACCTCCCGCGGGTCGCGCGTGCGGCGCGACGGGACGATCGCGATGTCGTCGAGTGAATACGCGCGGCGACCGCGCTTGCCCTTGCCGATCTCGATCTCAGTCACGCGTCGATCCTATTCCCTCGCGCCGTCTTCCGGCGCCCGCCCGGGGGCGGGTTCGTCGGGCCACTGGCGCGCGACCTGCGCGCAGACGATGAGTTGCAGCTGGTGGAACATCATGAGGGGCAGCACGAGCAGTCCGACGCCGGAGGGGAACAGCACCGTCGCCATCGGCAAGCCGGACGCCATCGACTTCTTCGATCCGCAGAACACGATGGCGACCTGGTCGGCCCGCGAGAAGCCGAGGCGGCGCGCCGTCACGTACGAGCCGACCATGACGACGGCGAGCAGCACAGCGCAGATGAGAAGCAGCGCCACGACCTGCCACACGGTGACGTGACTCCACATGTGTTCGCGCATGCCGGCGCTGAATGCGGAGTAGACGACGAGCATGATGCCGCCGCGGTCGAGGTACGTCAGGCCCTGCTTGTGTTCGGCGAGGAAGCCGCCGAGGCGCTTGTGGCAGAACTGGCCGAGGATGAACGGCAGCAGCAGTTGGACGATGAGTTTCTCCGCCGAGTCGAGGCTGAACGCGGCCTGCCCGCCCATGACACCGATGACGAGCAGGGGCGTGAGCACGACGCCGAGCATGTTGGAGAACGAGGCGGCGCAGATCGACGCGGCGACGTTGCCGCGCGCGAGTGAGGTGAACGTGACGGACGACTGCACGGTCGACGGCAGCAGCGTCAGGTACAGCAGTCCGAGGCTGAGGGTGTGGGGCAGGAACGTGTCAGCGATGGGCCGGATGACGAGGCCCAGCAGTGGGAACGCGACGAACGTGAACGCGAGGACGAGCAGGTGGAGGCGCCAGTGGCGGAAGCCCTCTTTCGTCTCCTCGGTCGAGAGGCGCGCGCCGTAGAGGAAGAACAGCAGCCCGATGGCGATGTTCGTCGCCCATTCGACGGGCGCGACGGCACCGCCGCGTGCCGGCAGCAGGCACGCCAGGGCGACCATTCCGAGCAGGGCGAGGACGTATCCGTCGAGGTACTTGGTGATGAAGCGCACGGGTCATGAGTATCACCGGTCCTCGATGATGAAAACCTGCAGTGTCTTCCTCGGCGTGGCTACGCTCTTCGCATGGATGCCGCGAAGAAGCTCGACAAGGCCCGTATCGATCGCAGCCTCGTGGACGTCCATCGCAACCCTCGCTCTTCTGAAACCGTTTGGGGCTACGTGAGCGCCGTCGGCAAGAAGTGGGCTCTCATCGCGAACGCGCGCGACGGCGGGTACCCCGACGGGTTCACCGCTATTCGTCTGAAGGACGTGATCGCGGTGCGCAGACGCGCAGGCTTCGAGGACGCGTTCGCCAAGACGCGGACCGACTGGCCTGAGTCGCCGCTCCATCTCGATCTGGACTCGACGAGGGGTCTCCTGGAATCGGCGCCGACGCGGGGTCGGCTCATCGCGATCGAACGCGAGCGGAAGCTCGAGGACGCCATGTGGGTGGGCGTCCCGGTTCTGATCGACAAGCGTTGGACGTGGATGCACGAGGTCGATGCCGATGCCGCTTGGCGCGAGGAGCCTCTGGCCTACCGCACGACCAACATCACCCGCGTCACCTGGGGCGACTCATACCTCTGTGCGCTCGAGGCAGTTCTGCCCGCGCGTCCTGATGTGGGCGTCGTCGCGACGAAGAGGCTTCGTGACTGATCCGAGGTGCTTCACCGGTGACTCCATCCAACGCGCACCAGCGAGGCCAGCTGAACTGATCGTTGCCCGGAATGGCGTCATCCATGAGGCGTTTTCGGGCGACGTCCGTGGCCACCCGTACCAGCCGCTCCCTCCCACGACCGCACCACGACCGACACGGACGTCAGCGAGGCCCCGAACTCCGCAAGCGGTGGCCGAACCCTCCCACGACCGCAGCACCCGACGACGCAGACGCACGAAGGCGACCCCGTCGCGAGCTTGCGAGTGACCGGGGTCGCCTTCGTGGCGCATGACGTTGCCGCTCCCGGATCCGGACGGCACAAGTCAGCGAATGGAGTAATTCGGCGCTTCGACGATGCCTTGGACGTCGTGGGGGTGGCTTTCTTTGAGCCCGGCGGAGGTGATGCGCACGAATTGGCCGCGCTTCTGCAGTTCGGGGATCGTCGATCCGCCGACGTAGAACATCGACTGGTGCAGGCCGCCGACGAGTTGGCGGACGGCGTTGCTGACGGGGCCCTTGTAGGAGACGCGGCCTTCGATGCCTTCGGGGACGAGTTGGTCGTCGCTGATGACGTCGGCCTGGAAGTAGCGGTCCTTGGAATAGGACTTCTTGCCGCGTGAGCTCATCGCTCCGAGTGAGCCCATGCCGCGGTAGGCCTTGAACTGCTTGCCGTTGATGAGGACGACTTCGCCGGGTGATTCTTCGGTGCCGGCGAGCAGAGAGCCGACCATGACGGTGGAGGCGCCTGCGACGAGGGCCTTCGCGATGTCGCCGGAGTACTGCAGGCCGCCGTCGGCGATGACGGGCACGCCGGCGGGCTGGCAGGCCTGCGCGGCTTCGTAGACGGCGCTGACCTGCGGGACGCCGACGCCGGCGACGATGCGCGTCGTGCAGATGGAGCCGGGGCCAACGCCGACCTTGACGGCGTCGACGCCGGCGTCGACGAGTGCCTGCGCGCCTGCGCGGGTCGCGACGTTTCCGCCGACGATCTGCACATGCTTCGTCATGGGGTCGGCCTTGAGCTTGCGGATCATGTCGAGCAACAGCTTGGCGTGGCCGTGCGCGGTGTCGACGACGAGCACGTCGACGCCCGCTTCGATGAGCGTCGTCGCGCGCTGCCAGGCCTCACCGAAGTAGCCGACGGCGGCGCCGACGAGCAGGCGGCCTTCGGCGTCCTTCGAGGCGTTCGGAAACTGCTCGGACTTCACGAAGTCCTTCACGGTGATGAGCGCGACGAGACGCCCGTCGTCGTCGACGAGCGGCAGGCGCTCACGCTTGTGCTGACGCAGGATCGCTGTCGCGTCGTCGTTCGAGATGTCGACGGGAGCAGTGACGAGCGGCTGCGGCGTCATGACGTCGCGCACCTTCGTCGTCGCCCACTCCGCGACGGGCGTGAAGCGCAGGTCGCGGTTGGTGATCATGCCGACGAGCTTGTCGTCCTCGACGACGACGGGCAGCCCGGAGACGCGGTACTGGCCGCAGATCGCGTCGAGCTCTTCGAGCGTCTTGTCGGGGCCGATCGTCACGGGGTTCGTGATGCGCCCCGTCTGCGTGCGCTTGACGAGGTCGACCTGGTAGGCCTGATCCTCGATCGACAGGTTGCGGTGCAGCACACCCATGCCACCCTCGCGCGCCATGGCAATCGCCATGCGCGCTTCGGTGACGGTGTCCATCGCCGCCGAAACGAGCGGAATGTTGAGGGTGATCTCGCGCGTCAGCTGCGCCGTCGTGTCGACCTCGGACGGGATGACGTCGGTCTCGCCGGGCAGCAGCAGAACGTCGTCGTAGGTCAGGCCCAGCGTCGCGAACTTCGGGGGAACGTCAGTGACATTGTCAGAACCGAAAGCCATTCACCAAGTCTAGGACACTCCGGCCCCTGCCCTCACCGCGCGTGACGACGGCACAGGTGGCTGCACGACGAGCCCGCCGCAGCTCCGGTCAGTGCGAGCCGGCAACCGGGCTCCACGACGAACCGCGCCGCAGCTACCGTCAGTCGGATTCGGCCGACGGGCTTCCCGTCGCGGTGGCGCCGGCGCTCGTCTGCGCGGTGCCCGGGTCCGAAACCGTGTCGGAGGGCGTCGGCGTGCTCGACGCCGACGGCGTGGTAGGCGGCGTGGCCGGACTCGTCGGCGTCGCAGTGCCGGACGAAGGCGTCGTCGGGCTGGTCGGCGACGTGGGCTGCGAGTGCGACGGCGCCGGACGCGAACTGCTCGGCTTGGATGTGCTCGAGCTGCTCTGCTTGGACGTGCTCGAGGACGAACCGGGCAAGGTCGATCCGGACGAGCCCGTCGGACGCGACGTGCTGGGCCGTGAGCTGGACGCCGAACCCGTCGACGGGCGCTGCGTCGTCGACTGGGACGAGCGCTGGCCGCGCGTTCCCGGCATCGTGCGCTGCGGCGCGTCGCCGCGCGTCGTGGTCGTCATCGCCACGCTCGAGGGAACCTGCTCGGGAATCATCGAACCGGCGACTGAACCCTCACCCGAACGCTCGGCGCCTGATTGCGGGCCGGTTTCGGGTCGGGCTGCCTCACGACCGGCACTCTGGCCCTGACTCGGTCCACCATGCGCACTCGATCGCGCCGGTGCACCCGGCGCGGCGGCCATCGGTCCGGGCAGTGTCGTCGGGGTAGGAACGGCCGTGGCCTGCACTCGGGGGACGTCTGGTTCGGCGACGGCGCGCGCATTGCTCCAGTCGAGGTGCAGCGGCGCGAGAACGGTCGACAGGCTTCCGCCGTTGACGGCAGCGGCGACGCTGGACAGCGCGACGACGGCGCCGGCGGAGACGGCCGTGAGACTGGCGCGTCCACTCCAAGCACGCCGCGTACGGCGCTTCGAGGTAGGTCGTCCGGTCGCGAGGTAGCGGCCACCGCCGGCGAACTCGTTCTCGCGCGAAGCTGTGATGTTGGTGTCGATGACGGGGTGGGCCGACACATCCTTGTCGTGTACCTCGGGCCGGCGCGTCACCTCGGGACGCAGCGGCCGCGTCACGGCCTCGCAGGTCGCGTCGATCTCACGTGTCCAGGCGGTGAACAGGTCGCTCAATGCCTGCTCGCCGGGGCTGCGCTCCAGGTCGTCGTCACCTTCGCGGGCCGGGGGCTCGACAACGGGCCGCAACCGGGCGGAGACGCAGCGCGCCTCCGAGGGGGGAACCGTCGTGCCGCGTGAGCACGACGACTCGACGACGGAGCGGGCTCCGAGAGCGTCGAGCAGGGCGTCGTCCTCGGCGATGTCACGCAGGTTGGCCTCGACGTCGAAGCGGGTGGCGGGCGGTGTCATCGAAGCTCCTCCCCCGAGGTCTCGTGCAGGGTGCGCAGTCGCGCGAGCGCGCGGTGCTGGGCGACACGGACGGCGCCCGGCGACATGCCGAGGCTCGCGCCCGTCTCCTCGGCGCTGAGGCCGACGGCGACGCGCAGCGTCAGGATCTCGCGCTGCTGCGGCGTCAATTTCTCCATGAGCACGGACAGCCGCCGCGCGGTGTCGAGGTTGAGCGCCGCGTCCTCGGGGGTGAGGCCGGGGTCAATCGTGTCGGGCACCTCGTCCGTCGGCACGGCGGAGCGGAAGGCGCCGCGCTGGACGTCGGCCACCTTGCGCGAGCAGATCGAATACACGAACGCTTCGAAGGGGACACCGCGCTCGACGTAGCGGGGCAGAGCCTTGAGCACAGCCACGCACACCTCCTGAGCCGCATCCGCTGCGAGTTCGCGGGAGCCACTGAAGGCCCCCAACCTTGCCGAGGCATAGCGAAGTGCACGTTGGTGCACGTCGTCGAGAAGTGTCTCCCGTGCCGCGTCATCACCGGATCGCGCTGCTGAGACCAGCGCGGCGATGGACGAGGCTTCCCCGTTCACTTCCTCCATCGCTGTTGGGGTCGTGAGCGTTACATGGCGGCGCGCGGAACTCACCCGGGGCCATTCGGCCTCGGGCGAGGAGTATCCGGTCTCGCTCGTCATGCGGGCCTCTCCAAGGGGCTGCTGCGTGCTGTCGGACGGGGTTCTGCCTGCTCGTTTCTGGGCGTGCGGTCGCGCTTCAGTGTTCCGATCCGACGGTACTGCCTGTCGCGCTCGGACGGTGTGTGGGGCCGTAGATCGACGCTCCACGCTAACGAAGCTGGGGCCGCGGCGCCACCTCAGCGCCGCCCGCGATGGGACAATGGGGGCAGTCTCAGAAAGGAGTGCGTCATGAGCGCACACGCCGATGTTCAGATCCGTGACGAGTCGATCAAGCTCGGTCAGTTGCTCAAGCTCGCGAATCTCGTGGAGGACGGTGCGGAGGCGCGCGTGGTCATCACGGAGGGTCTCGTAACGGTGGATGGCGAGGTCGACACGCGTCGTAGCGCGCAGATCAAGGTCGGCAGCGTCGTGTGCCTCGAGGACGAGTGCGTGCGCGTCACGAACTGACGCCCGCTCCGCACCCCCGGCGCGAAGCCGGCTCCGGAACAACCTCGCGCGTTCCCGCCACCACCCGACGACGCGAGCCCCCCGGGCGAACAACGCCCCACGCTCCCACCATCGCACCGCGGCGCGACGCCGGCGTCTGAACAACACCGCACGCTCTCGCCACCGCACCGCGGCGCGACGCCAGCGTCTGAACAACACCGCACGCTCTCGCCACCGCACCGCGGCGCGACGCCGGCGTCTGAACAACACCGCACGCTCTCGCCACCGCACCGCGGCGCGACATGGACCCGTGACAGACGAATCCCGCCCCGCCCCACACTGAGCTTGCGAAGTGTGGGGCGGGGCGGGATTCGTCTGTCACGCCCGAAGCATCGTCGCGCCGAGCGGGGTCTGAGCGGGGCGCATGCGCCCCGCTCAGACCGCCGCCGGAAGACGAAGCGAGGGAAGGATCAGTGGCTGTGGCCGTGGCCGCCGGCGGCGGGGGCCTCTTCCTCTTCCTTCTTCTCGACGACGAGGGTGTCGGTCGTGAGCACCATCGAGGCGATGGAGGCGGCGTTGGTGAGCGCGGAGCGGGTCACCTTGACGGGGTCGATGATGCCGGCGTCGACGAGGTCGATGTACTCGCCGGTCGCGGCGTCGAGGCCCTGGCCGACGGGCAGTTCGCGCACCTTGGAGACGGCGACGTAGCCCTCGAGGCCAGCGTTCTCGGCGATCCAGCGCAGCGGCTCCGCGATGGCCTTGCCGACGAGCGTGGCACCCGTCGCCTCGTCACCCTCGAGCGAGAGGGAGTCGAGAGCAGACGACGCGTGGATGACGGCCGAACCACCACCTGCGACGATGCCCTCTTCGATGGCCGCACGCGTGGCCGCGATGGCGTCCTCGATGCGGTGCTTCTTCTCCTTCATCTCGACCTCGGTGTGCGCACCGACGGCGATGACGCAGACGCCGCCGGCGAGCTTGGCGAGGCGCTCCTGGAGCTTCTCGCGGTCCCAGTCGGAGTCGGTGCGCTCGATCTCGGACTTGAGCTCCTTGACGCGGCCCGCGACGTCATCAGCGGCGCCGGCGCCGTCGATGATCGTCGTGTTGTCCTTCGTCACCTGGATGCGGCGTGCCTGGCCGAGCGAGTCGAGGTCGGCGTTCTCGAGCTTGAGCCCGACCTCCTCGGCGATGACCTGGCCACCGGTGAGGATCGCGATGTCCTGCAGCATCGCCTTGCGGCGGTCGCCGAAGCCGGGGGCCTTGACGGCGACGACGTTGAACGTGCCGCGGATCTTGTTGACGACGAGGGTGGAGAGGGCCTCGCCCTCGATGTCCTCGGCGATGATGAGCAGCGGCTTGCCGGACTGCACGACCTTCTCGAGGACGGGCAGCAGGTCGGCGATGGCCGAGATCTTGCCCTGGTTGATGAGGATGTAGGCGTCCTCGAGGACGGCCTCCATGCGCTCGGGGTCGGTGACGAAGTACGGCGAGAGGTAGCCCTTGTCGAACTGCATGCCCTCGGTGTACTCGAGCTTCGTCTCGGCGGTCGAGGACTCCTCGACGGTGATGACGCCGTCCTTGCCGACCTTCGCGAACGCCTCACCGATGAGGCCACCGATCGTCGCGTCCTGAGCGGACAGCGAGGCGACCTTGGCGTAGTCGTCCTGACCGTCGACGGGGCGCGCGTTGGCGAGCAGCTGGTCGTTGATGGCCGTGACGGCCTTGTCGATGCCGCGCTTCAGGCCGGACGGAGCAGCGCCCGCAGCGACGTTGCGCAGGCCCTCCTTGACGAGCGCCTGGGCGAGAACCGTCGCGGTCGTCGTACCGTCACCGGCGACGTCGTTCGTCTTGGTGGCGACCTCCTTGGCGAGCTGCGCGCCGAGGTTCTCGTACGGGTCCTCGAGCTCGACCTCGCGGGCGATCGTCACACCGTCGTTCGTGATCGTGGGGGCGCCCCACGCCTTGTCGATGACGACGTTGCGGCCCTTGGGGCCGAGCGTCACCTTGACGGCGTTGGCGAGCGCGTCGACACCGCGCTCGAGGGACTTGCGGGCGTCGTCGTTGAATTCAAGCGTCTTGGCCATGGTTCAACCTTTCGTTCGAAGGCGCCGCGCGGCGCGTGACGCGCGCAGCGGAAGAGTGTGGGGTGCGAGTGAGAGGAAAGGACGAGCCCGGCCCGGCCGTCAGACCTGAGCCGGGCTCGTCGTCACCTGCTGGCTCGACGGATCGTCAGGAGACGACCGCGAGCACGTCGCGAGCGGAGAGGATGAGGTACTCGGTACCGGCGAACTTGACCTCGGTGCCGCCGTACTTCGAGTAGATGACCTTGTCGCCGACGGCGACGTCGACCGGAACGCGGTTGCCGTGGTCGTCGATGCGACCGGGGCCGACGGCGATGACCTCGCCCTCCTGCGGCTTCTCCTTGGCGGTGTCCGGGATGACGAGGCCGGAGGCCGTGGTCTGCTCGGCCTCGACGGCCTTGACGACGATGCGGTCTTCGAGCGGCTTGATGTTGACCGACACGGTAGGACCTTCCCTTTCGCAGACCGCCCGATCTTCTCGGGCGGGACGGATGCTTTCGTTCCCTGGCCACACCACCCACCGGTGGCGGTGTGGCATGCATGTGGGCCGATATCGCCTCGCCGTCGCGGGGGTCGAGGGATGAGCTCACTGGCACTACCCAGGGGTGAGTGCTGGAACCGAATCTAGTAATGCCGTTGGCACTCGGTCAAGCCGAGTGCCAACTCGTTTCCGATGTTCGCCCACAGCGCATCGGGGGCTGCTCCGGGGGCCCCGATGACACAATGGCGGCCATGGATGCGAGCGTCGTGCACGAGTTGTTCACCGACGACGGACGCGCGCTGCTCGCCTCGCTCCCGCCCTACGAGGAGAAGAACGTCGTCATGCTGACGACGCGGCTGCGCGCCGCAGGGCACTCCCCCGAACTCGTCGCCGCTGCGCTCACCCAGTCCCGGCTGCGGGCCAGGGCCGTCGACAAGTTCGGTGATGCGGCGGCGTCGATGTTCTTCACCCCCGACGCCCTCGAACAGGCCACGCGCGCACCCATCGCCCGTCTGCACGCGCAGCGGTTCCTCGACGCCGGGGCGAGCCTCGTCATCGACGGTGGCTGCGGAATCGGTTCCGACGCCGTCGGATTCGCACAGGCCGGGCTCGACGTCATCGGCGTCGAAGCGGATCCGGAAACCGCGGCTCTGGCCGCCCAGAACCTCGCGTCGTTTCCCGGCAGTCGCGTCGTCACGGGGCGGGTCGAGGATGTCGCGGCTTCGCTCGACCAAGCCGGGGCCGCCTGGTGGTTCGACCCGGCACGCCGCACGCCCGGCGTCGCCGACATCCGCGGGCGCACGAAGCGCACGTTCTCCCTCGCGGCGCTGACGCCGACCTGGGAGCTGATCCAGCACGTCGCGGCTGCCGCCCCCGCGGCAGGCGCCAAGCTCTCGCCGAGCCTGGCCCATCACGACGTGCCGAGCGGTTGCGAGGTCGAGTTCGTCTCCTACGCCGGCGACGTCGTGGAGGCGAGCGTGTGGTGGGGCGCCGCCGTCCGTGACGTCGGCAGAACTGCGACGATCATGCGTCCCCGACCGGGCGGCTCGAGGTCGTCCGGCGATCGCGTCCCGCCCGACGTCCTGCACGTCATCGAGGCCGACTTCGACGGCATCGACGCCGCGCCCGCAAGCCGCGCGTCACTCGGACCGTACTTCTACGAGGCCGACAAGGCGTTGACGCGCAGCGGCCTCGTCGGGGCGCTGCTCGACGCCACGGGCGGCCACGAGTTCACGCCCGGACACGGCTACGTCGCGGCCGATGCGCTCGTCGACATCGGGCTGCTGGGGCGCGCCTACCGCGTGCTCGACTCCGTGCCGCTGCACGAGAAGACGCTGCGCGCCTACCTGCGCGAACGCGCCGTCGGACGCCTCACGATCAAGAAACGCGACGTGGACGTCGACGCCGACGCGCTGCGCCGCTCGCTCAAGCTCAAGGGCTCGAACGCCCTGACGGTCGTGCTCGTGACGCTCGACGGCGAGCGCCTGGCACTCGTCGTCGAACCGCTGTGACGCTCGCCGCCCCGCTTCCCTGACGCCCCGCCCCATGACGCATCCGTGAGATCGAGCGATGTGGGCGAATTCGAGCCCCCCCCCAGCGCTCGGACTCTCCCGTATCGCTCGATCTCGAGGATGGGGCGTGCGAACCGTGACCTGACCGAGATCCACGCCCCAGCTCGGACGCACTCGAGCCGTCGATACTGACGAACATGCAAACGTCCGAGGCGGGCGCCCTCTCCGAAGACTCGACGCCTGTGCCACCTGCTCCTGCCGAAACCACAGGCCGACGACCGTCCGCGCCCGGGCGCAGCGGCACGGCTACCTGGCTGATGAGCATCGCTCTCATCCTCTGGGCAGTGTGGGCCGTCAGCATCCTCGCCTCGCCGATGCGTTCCGGCAGTGTGGCCGACGCGGCCAGCGCCCTGCAGCGGCACGACGACGTGCACTGGCTCGTCGTGCAGCGCCCCTCCGACGACGGCCCGAGCGGTCACTTCACGCCGGGCCTCGCCGACCCCCTCTCCCAGGAATGGCAGGATTCGCGCTTCACGACTCCGCGCGAGAACGGTGGCGACGGCGCGGGCACGCTCTCGTCGACGCAGGAGCAGCAGATCGCCTGGAGCGACAGCTCGGGGCTGCACGTGACGCGCGACTTCAGCGTCACCGGCTGGCGCACCGCCGGGGACGGCTGGCCCGACCCCGCGTCCAGTCCGTCGGCCGCCCTCTACCGATCGCTCGCGACCCAGGCTGCGTCGACGCGCGTCACGACGGTCCGCGCGCTCACGCCGCTGGGCACGATCAGCTACGCCGACGGCTCGGGCACCGTCGAGACCTACGGGGTCGTCATGCTGCTCAGCGCGCTGATCGCGCTGGGATCGCTGTACGCCCGCCAGCCCCGTTTCGGCACCCGTTGGAGCTGGTTCTGGATCTTCAGCTGCCCCATGGGCGTCGGCCTCGTGTGGTACCTGATGCGCGAGGGGTGGTTCGGCCGTTCCACGGCCCCTGCGCCCGATCAGCGACGTTCAGGCTTCGCCGGCTTCGCTGCGTTCGTCGGCATCAGCTGGGTGCTAGGTTCGCTCGTGCATGCTTGGCTGTTTCGCTGACGCCGTGTCAGCGAGCTCGAGCGAAATGGGCGAATGCGAGCGCCACAGCGCTCGAACTCACCCATTTCGCTCGATCCCTCAGTGGGGCGCACGCACGGGGCATGACGGTCCGCCGGAAGGCGGCACGCTCATCGACAGGCTGAAGAGCCCACCCCGTCCTTGCCGACGGCGACGGGCAGCGTCCCGCCGGCCTTGGCCTTGCCGGTCAGGACGTCCGCGAGCGCCGCGAACGTCGGCTGCGTCGAACCGTAGGCCGCGAGTCCGACGGTGTCGGAGCCGCGCAGAGCGAGCGGGTAGGGCGTGTCGAGGGCGATCTGCACGCCGCTGTTTCCGGCCTTGATCGCTCCTGACGTGCCGGGCGACGTCGCCTCCGCTCCCCCGCCGGCGGACGATTCGCCGGCGTTGTACACGCCCCCTTCGAGCAGGTTCACCCGCGTGCCCTGCAGTCCGACGTCGACGCCGCGGGCCTTCAGCTCCTTCGTCAGCGTCGCTCGATGTTCCGCCGTCCCCCCTTCGACCCGCACACGGCTCCCGACGAGGTCACGCCCGCAGCGCCCGCCGAGCTGGGTGATCGACGCCTTCGCGAGACGGCGCGCGTCGTCGTCATGGGAACCGCGCACCGACGCGTCGGGCGCACTGACGTGCTGGTGCCGCGTCGTCGCGACGATGCGCGCTGCGGATTCGATGAGCCGCTGGCGCGTCAGTTCTCCTGAGGCGACGGCCTTCTCGATCGCGCTCACCGACGCACTCGCGTCGGCGGGCATGAGCACGACATCGGCTCCGGCCTCGAGCGCCGACACCGCTGCAGCGCCGCCGCGATCGAACTTCTTGACGATCGCGCCCATGTTCATGCCGTCGGTGACGATGAGCCCCTTGAACCCGAGCTTGTCGCGCAACTGGCCCGTGAGCACCTTCGGCGAGAGTGTGCTCGGCACGATGGGGTCGACGTCCTTGACGACGATGTGCGCCGTCATGATGGCCGGCACGCCGGCCTTGCTCGCCGAGGCGAACGGCACCCAGTCGCGCTTCATGAGCTGCTCGACCGACTGAGCCTGGACGGCGTAGTCGACATGCGTGTCCGTCGTCACCGAGCCGTGGCCCGGAAAGTGTTTGATGACGGGCACGATGCCGGCCTGCTGGTAACCGGCGACCTGCGCGTTGACAGCTCGCGCGACGCGCTGCGGGTCGCTGCTCGGCGAGCGCACGCCGATCGTCGGGTCGCTCGGGCCGACAGTGACGTCCGCGTCGGGCGCGAAGTTCATCGTCACGCCGAGCGAACGCAGCTCCCGGCCTTCGTCCTTGGCGAGCTGCGTCGCGAGCGCCGCATCGTCGGCGGCGCCGTAGGCCATCGCACCCGGCAGCGGGGTGACGCCGGAGGTGATGCGGGTGACCGGACCGCCCTCCTGATCGATGCCGATGACGGCCGGCCACGAGCGTCCGCTCTCCTTGACGGCGCCCTGCACCGCTTTCGTGACGGCCGGCAAGCCCGCTGACTCGGCCGTGGGGTTGCTCGGAACGTTGTCGCCCATGATGATGACCCCGCCGAGGCCATTGCGACGCACTGCATCGGCGGCCGCCTGCGGGCTCGTGCCCTGGTAGTACCCGACGATGACCTGCCCGGCGAGCTGCTTCGTCGTCAGCTTCGAGACGTCACCCGTAGCGGCGTCGAGCTCTGCCTGTGTCGGCAGGCCCGTGTCGGCCTGGGCGCGATTTCCGTCAGCCGGCGCCGATGCGCCGGCCGAACCGGACGCCTTCGACGATGCCGACGATCCGGACGATGACGCGGGCTTGCCGTCGTCCGACGAACTGCACGAGGCGAGCGTCATCGACAACGTTGCGGCGGCGACGACCGTCAGGCGGACGCGGCGTCGGCGGGGCGCGAGTCGGGCCTGGTCGGCGGCGAAGGCGACGCCCGCGGGGGCGACGTCAGGCGTGCCGGTAACAGGGGTGGTTGCGGGGGTGCGCGGGGTCATCCCATCACCTGTCCGATCGGCATGGAGGAGTCGGCGGGCACGGCGAGCGTCGACGGTGCGATGCCCTTCGCGACGAGGTGCGCGCCGAGCGTCGCGACCATCGCGCCGTTGTCGGTGCACAGGCTCAGTTTCGGCACGCGGATCGAGATGCCCGCCGACGTGCAACGCTGCTCGAGCACCGTGCGCAGCCGCGAGTTGGCCGAGACGCCGCCGCCGACCATGAGGTTGTCGCACTTGTAGTCGCGGCAAGCCATGACGGCCTTCTTCGTGATGACGTCGACGACGGCCTCCTGGAAGGACGCGGCGACATCGGCGACCGGAACCTCTTCCCCGGCAGCCTGTTTCGTCGCGACCCAGCGGGTGACGGACGTCTTGAGGCCGCTGAACGAGAAATCGTACCGGTGCTTCTCGAGGTCCTTCTTCGTCGACAACCCACGCGGGAACAGGATGGCCTTCGGGTCGCCGTCCTTGGCCGCCTCGTCGATCGCCGGGCCGCCCGGGTAGGGCAGGCCGAGTACGCGCGCCACCTTGTCGAACGCCTCGCCGCACGCGTCGTCGATCGTGTTGCCGAGGCTGCGCACGTCCGTCGCGATGTCGGGCACGTAGAGCAGGTTCGTGTGGCCGCCGGAGACGAGCAGCCCCATCGTCGGTTCCGGCAGCGGGCCGTGCTCGAGCATGTCGACGGCGACGTGCGCCGCGAGGTGGTTGACGCCGTAGAGCGGCTTGTCGAGGGCGATCGACAGGGCCTTCGCTGCCGCGACACCGACCATGAGCGCACCGGCGAGACCTGGGCCGACGGTGACGGCGATCGCGTCGACGTCGGCGAGCTTGACGCCCGCCGTGTCGCAGGCGCGACTCAGCGACGGGATCATCGCCTCGAGGTGCGCGCGGCTCGCGATCTCGGGCACGACACCACCGAAGCGGGCGTGCAGATCCATCGAACTCGCAACCTCGTTGGCGAGCAGCGTCGTGCCGCGCACGAGGCCGATGCCTGTCTCGTCGCACGAACTCTCGATGCCGAGGACGAGGGGTTCGCGGGTGGCGGTGAGGCTCATCGGGTCTCCTTCAGGAGCTTGCGCATGATGACGGCGTCGACGTCACCGGGTTGGTAGTAGCGACGGCGCACGGTGAGGCGATCGAACCCGGCGCGTTCGTAGAGACGCAGCGCAGGGTCGTTGTCGGCGCGCACCTCGAGCAGCAGGGCTTCGGCGCCCGCGTGCGTGGCGGCTGTGACGAGGTGATCGAGCAGCCGACGCCCCAGCCCTGTGCCGCGCGCCTCGGGGGTGACGGCGATCGTCATGACGTCGGCAGTGCTGCCGGCCACGTCGAGCCCGGCGTAGCCGAGGATGTGTTCTGGGTGACAATTCGCCGAGACGTGAGGTGCGCCGTCGTTTCGCGGCATCGACGGTGCGCTTGGCTCGCGGTCATCGGCGTCGTCCGGCGAGGCCTCTGGGGCGTGCGCCGTGCCGTCAGCCACGACGCGCTGCTGCGGCACAGCAGCGCCCACTGCGACGACGTACTGACGGCGCGGGCGTGCGGCGAACTCGTCCCACCACGTGCGTTCGCGCCACGCGTCGTGCTCGAAGAGCTGCGCATCGAGGGCCGCGAGGGTCTCGATGTCGCGCCAGGTGGCGGGGCGCAGGGCGACGTCAGCACTCGCCGTCGCCGCGGCAGGCTGCGCAGCGGGCTCTGGTGACGCGGTGTGGTCCACGGGGCTGACCACTGACGAATCGCTCGAAGGAATGGCCGACAAACCCTGCGGTGCAACGCTGTTCATCGACCGAGAACGCGCGCGATGGGTGCCGCAGCAGCGGGCACGGCGTCAGGGCGGCGCAGGTAGAGAGGTTCGGTGTCGAGCAGGCGCTCCCCCGCCATGACGCGCTGGTGCGCGACGATCGCGAGGTCGGCAGCGTCGACGTCGAGCAGCACCTCAGCCTCGCCTGCTCCCGTCAGGGCCGCGTCGCCGGACGTGTCGACAGCGCTGGCCGCGGCTGCCCGCGTCGCGTCATGGAGAACGTCGGCGTAGAGCCTCGCACCGCGACCGACGGCGGGAATGTCACCGAGCTGTTCGGCGACCGCGGCGGCCTTGTCGACGGCCGGGTCGCCCGGGACGATCGGCCCACCGTCGAGGTCGTAATGCGCCCAGTAGATCTCCTTGCGGCGCGCGTCCGTCGCGACGAGCAGCGGACCGCGCATCCCGAGCGTGTGCGCACGATGCGCGAGGGCGTCGAGGGAGCACACGCCACCGATGGGCAGGTCGAGGGCGTACGCGAACGTCATCGCCGTCATGACGCCGACGCGCAACCCGGTGAACGGCCCCGGCCCGACGCCGACGGCGACGCGCGACAGGTCCGCGGGCGCCACGTCGGTTTCCGCGAACATCGCCTCGATCGCGGGTGCCAGGATCTCGGTGTGACGCCGCGCGTCGATCGTCGAGGTGCGGGCGACGACGTCACGCCCGTCGTGAAGGGCTGCCGTGACGGCGGAGGTGGACGTATCGATCGCGAGAAGCACCCGTCCAGCTTATCGGCGGGACGCAACTCGCCTGACGAAGCTGCCGGCCGGCTGGGCGCGGAGGGCTCACGTCGAGCAGCTCCGGGCGAGGTACCGGCCGACGCGGAACGCACACGTTGCCCGAGGCTGCGGCTGCGACTGCAGCACGGTCACGACCGCTGCACGAGAAATGTGCATCTGCAGGACGAATGTGCGTGACATTCCTCGTGCAGATGCACATTTCTCGTGCAGCGATGCAGGTGCTGGCTGCGATGCTCAGTCGGCGACGAGCCCCAGAGCCGCGACGAGGTCGATGTCCGCCCAGCGCGGCCCGGCCGTCTCGACGGTGACGGTGCGGTCGTCGAGCCCGGTCAACGTGAGGTGCATCCGGTCCTCGGACAGCCCCTCGGCCATCCCGGCGCCCCATTCGACGACGGTGACGGCGTCGTCGACGAACGTGTCGAGGTCGAGGTCGTCGAGTTCACCGAACCCGCCGAGTCGGTAGGCGTCGACGTGGACGAGGGCCGGCCCGTCACCCAGCGACGGGTGCTCACGCGCGATGACGAACGTCGGGCTCGTGACATCACCCCGCACGTTCAGTGCCGCACCGAGGCCGCGCGTCATCGTCGTCTTGCCTGCTCCGAGATCGCCCGTCATGACGACGACGTCCCCCGCGCGCAGCACACCCGCGAGCGCCGCACCGAACGCGGTCGTCGCGTCGGCGTCGGGCAGGTACTTGCTGCCGCGAATCACCAGGTCATTCACAGTCCGAGCTCCTTCGCCAGGCTTCCCGTATAGACGCGCGGCAGCCGCGTGCTCATGCGCGTGACGATCTCGTAGCTGATCGTGCCGGCGGCGTCAGCCCAGTCCTGGGCGCTCGGGCCCTGGGTGCCGTCGGACGCGCGTCCGAACAGCACGACCTCATCGCCGGCCGCGACGGCGGCGTCCCCGGCGTCGGTGACGATCTGGTCCATGCAGACGCGGCCGGCAATGGTGGTGCGCGCGCCCGCCACCAGGAGCGGGCCGACGTTCGACGCGGCGCGCGGCACGCCGTCTGCGTACCCGACGGGGATGTCGGCGAGCGTCGTCTCACGCGGCGTCGTGTACGTGTGGCCGTAACTCACGCCCTGCCCGGCCGGTACGCGCTTCGTCACCGTGACGTTCGCGGTGATCGACATCGCGGGGCGCAGCGTCAGCTCCTCGCTCGTCGCGAGGTCGGGTGCGGGCGAGAGCCCGTAGAGCGCGAGCCCGGGGCGGACGAGGTCGAAGCGCGCCTCTGGCAGGAAGAACGTCGCCGGCGAGTTCGACATGTGCCGCACCTCGAGTTCGAACCCGGCACTTTCACAGTCGGTTGCGGCGGAGGTGAACCGTTCGATCTGGGCGGTGTTCTCGGGGTGGCCGGGTTCGTCCGCGCGCACGAAGTGCGTCATCAATCCGACGACCTCGACGTCACCCGTTGCCTGAGCAGCCTTCGCAGCCTCGACGAGGCGCGGCCAGTCGTCCCCATAGGCGCCGTTGCGGGCGAGGCCCGTGTCGACCTTGAGGTGCACGCGCGCCCGACGCCCGACGCGGCGCGCCGCGGCAGCGATCCCGTCGAGTTCGCCGACGGACGGCGCCCCGAGATCGATGCGCGCCTCGATGGCATCGGCGAACGGTGAGCCGGGAGCGTGCAGCCACGACAGCACCGGAACATCGAGGTCGCCGGCGCCCTCGGCGGCCGCGCGACGAAGCGTCATCGCCTCAGCCAACTGCGCGACACCGAGCCACGTCGCGCCCCCGTTGACGGCGGCGCGGGCGCTCGGCACGAGACCGTGACCGTACGCGTCGCCCTTGACGACACCGAGAACGGAGGCGCCCTCGGCGCGACGCGTCATCTCGTTGGCGTTGTCGGCGATGGCATCGAGATCGACGACGACGCGCGCCGGCGCGTTGCCGAGCAGTGCTGGGGCGGCTGAGTGAGTCATGATGCGCCCATTTTCTCACCCACCCCGCCCGCACTCAGCACCCCGATCCCGCCCCAACGGCGATTCCCGTCCAAATCGGCGATTTTCGTCCACATTGAACAGACGTTGCCATGCCAGGTTCGAGGTGCGCCTGCAGCCGCCGTCACCACATGAATGTGGACAAGAATCGCCGATGGGGACGGGAATCGCGAAGGGGGACGCCGTTCGCCAATGGGCACAGGAATCGCGGATGTGGACGAAACTTGCAGAGGCGGACGCCGTTCGCAGGGCGGACGCGGTGGTGCACGGACGTCAGAGGCGGCCGGCGTGCAGGTCGTCGTCGAATCTCGTCTTGATCTCGACGAGCTCGGCGATGGCGCGTCCGACGTTCGAGGCGACGTCGAGCGCCCGCACCGGGCCGCCGGGGTTCGCCAGGTGCGCCGCCCGCCCGTGGATGTACGTCGCGACGCTGCATGCTGCCGACGCCTCGATCCCCGCTGCGAGCGCCACCCCGACGATGCCCGCGAGGACGTCGCCCGTCCCGGCCGTCGCGAGCCAGTTCGGCGAGCGGTTCTCGACGAAAACAGCCCGGTCGTACGCGATGCCATCGGCTGATCGTTGCGCCGGACGCGCGATGACGGTCGCGCCGCCCTTGAGCAGCACGACGTATCCCGTCCCGTCGGCCGTGCGACGAGCCCACCGCACGGGGTCGGCTTCGACGGCCTCACGCGTCACGTCGTCACCGTCGTCGGTGATGCCGAGCAACGCCAGCGCTGACGCGAGTTCCCCCGCATGCGGCGTGATGACGGTGACGCTGCCCTCGGGCCGCTCGATCTCGTCGAGCCACGTCAGCGCGCCGGCGTCGATGACGACGGGAACGGCCTCGCCGAGCACCTCTATCGCGCTCTCGTAGCGTTCGGAGTTCTTCTCGCGCTCGCTCACGCCATCGATGCCGGAACCAACGACCCAGGCCTGCACCCGGCCCATGCCGTGGACGGCCTCGGGGACGGCGGCGAGCACGAGGTCGGACGGACGTGACGGCCCCACGTACCGCACCATGCCGGCGCCGGCCGTCGCGGCCGCCACCGTCCCGAGTACCGCCGCACCGGGAAACGCGTTGCTGCCCGTCGCCATGCCGACGACGCCGCGCGTGTACTTGTGGTCGTGCGGTCCAGGAATCGGCCAGCGTCCCGCGTACTGCTGCACGCTCCATCGCAGCGCATCGGTGCTCAGACCGTCGAGCTCGGCGAGCCCGATGTCGACGACTACCACCTCACCCGCCGCGCGTGGGTCGAGCAGCATCGACGTCTTGAGTGCTCCGAACGTCACCGTGCGGTCAGCCGTGATGCCAGGTGTCGGGCAGTCGACGGCGACGACGTGCGTCTCGCGCCCGATCGCCCGTACGGCAGATGCCCACGGCGCCGCGTCCGAGTCGTCCTCGCCATGCGAGCCGCTCGAGCCCCGCGAGGCGCGCGCGCCGATGCCCAGAATGCCGTCGACGACGAGGTCCGCGGCCGTGATGGTCTGCAGCGAGCGTGGCCCGTCGCAGTGTTCGCCACCGCACTCGCTGTGCGGCCCCTGCGGGTGCTCGATGACGTCGAGACCCGCGTCGCGCACCGCGGCGAGACCCTCCTCGTGCGCTCTGCCGGCGACGAGCACGACGTCGGCACGCACTTCGAAGTCGCGCGCGAGGTCACGGGCAGCGAACAGCGCGTCACCGCCGTTGTTCCCAGGCCCGACGAGCACGACGACGCGGTCAGCGCGCAGCCTGCGCACCTCATCGGCGACGACGCGCGCCACCGCAGCGGCAGCGCGCTGCATGAGCGTGCCGCTCGTCAGCAGCTCGCCGCTCGCCTTCTCCGCCTCACGAACCCACGTCACCGACGCCGTCCGCAGCAGGTCGTCACCGTCGAGCCGCCCGACGTACTCGATGTCGTTCTCCATCGTCATGCCTCCTCGCCCGACGGCCGACGCGAAGCCACCGTCGCCCCAGCTGCCGTGACCCGTAGTGCAACTCATCGTCATGCCTCCGCGATGACGACGGCCGACGCGATGCCACCGTCGTGAGTCAGCGAGAGGTGCAGAGCGTCGACACCGAGGTCGTCCATGCGGGAGGCGACCGTCCCACCCGTGCGCAGGAACGGTTGCCCCTGCGCGTTGGTGTCGACCTCCGCGTCCTGCCAGCTCATCCCGGGCGGCGCGCCGAGCGCCTTGCTCAACGCCTCCTTCGCCGCGAACCGGGCCGCGAGCGAGCGCACGTGCAGATCACGCTCCAGCGGTGTGAACAAGCGCTCACGCATTCCGGGCGAGCTTTCCAGTGTCTCGGCGAACCGGTCGATCTCGACGACGTCGATGCCCACTCCCACGATCATGAGTTCAGTCAATCACTTGTCGCCTCGAGACCGAGCCCCCGAGCAACACGGCGCCGTCGTTGACGAACGGGGCGACCGGGCCTCGCGACGCAGGTCGCCGGCATACGACGGGGCGCCCCCACATGGTGGTGGGAGCGCCCCGTCGGCGTCGGCGCGCGTCACTCCACGGTGACGCTCTTGGCCAGGTTGCGCGGCTGGTCGACGTCGAGGCCCTTGGCCGTCGACAGTTCGAGGGAGAACACCTGCAGCGGCACGATGGCGAGCAGCGGTGCGAGCAGCGGAGCCGACTTCGGGATGCGGATGACCTCGTCCGCGAACGGCACGACGGCTTCGTCGCCCTCCTCCGCGATGACGAGCGTACGTGCGCCGCGCGCACGGATCTCCTGGATGTTGGAGACGACCTTGCCGTGCAGACCGTGCGGCGTGTCGGGTCCGGGCACCACGATGAACACCGGCTGCCCGGCGTCGATCAGCGCGATCGGGCCGTGCTTGAGCTCACCGGCGGCGAAGCCCTCGGCGTGGATGTAGGCGAGCTCCTTGAGCTTGAGCGCACCCTCCATCGCGATCGGGTAGCCGACGTTGCGGCCGAGGAACAGCACCGAGCGGGTGTCGGCCATGAAGCGGGCGATCTCGCGGGTGCGCTCGAGGTGGCCGAGCACCTCCTCGATCTTGGCCGGCATCTCCTGCAGCTCACCCATGACCTTGGCCGCGTCGTCGGCGTACGTGCCGCCGCGCAGCTGCGCGAGGTAGAGGCCGAGGATGTAGCAGGCCGTGATCTGCGCGAGGAACGCCTTCGTCGAGGCGACCGCGATCTCCGGGCCGGCGTGCGTGTAGAGCACGGCGTCGGACTCGCGCGGAATCGTCGCGCCGTGCGTGTTGCAGATCGACAGCGTGCGGGCGCCGAGCTCCTTGGCGTGCTTGACGGCCATGAGCGTGTCCATCGTCTCGCCCGACTGCGAGATCGACACGACCAGCGTGCGCTCGGAGACGATCGGGTCGCAGTAGCGGAACTCGTGCGCGAGCGACACCTCGACCGGGATGCGCGTCCAGTGCTCGATCGCGTACTTGGCGACCATGCCCGCGTACGCGGCCGTGCCACACGCGACGATCGTGATGCGGTCGATGGCCTTGAGGTCCTCTTCGGAGATGCGGATCTCGTCGAGCGTCAGGCGCCCCGCCTCGTCCGTACGGCCGAGCAGCGTGTCGCGCACCGCGTCCGGCTGGTCGAAGATCTCCTTCTCCATGAACGTGTCGTAGCCGCCCTTCTCGGCGGACGCCGCGTCCCAGTCGACGTGGAACGTCTTGCCCTGCGCCGCGGAACCGTCGAAGTTGCACACCTCGACGGCCTCGGGGGTGATGACGACGACCTGGTCCTGGTCGACCTCCATTGCCTCCTTGGTGTACCCGATGAAGGCGGCGACGTCGGAGCCGAGGAAGTTCTCGCCCTCACCGAGCCCGATGACGAGCGGCGAGTTGCGGCGCGCCGCGACGACCTGGTTCGGGCTGTCGGCGTGCACGGCGAGGAGCGTGAACGCGCCCTCGAGACGGTTGACGACCTCGAGCATCGCGGCCTTCAGATCGCCCGCGTACGCCTTCGCGAGAAGGTGCGCGACGACCTCGGTGTCCGTCTCGGACGCGAACTCGACGCCGTCCTCGAGCAGCTGCGCGCGCAGCGGGTGGAAGTTCTCGATGATGCCGTTGTGGATGAGCGCCAGCTTGCCGTCCGTGCCGCCACGGTGCGGGTGGGCGTTCGCGTCCGTCGGGCCACCGTGCGTCGCCCAGCGCGTGTGACCGATGCCGGTCGCACTCGCGGGAAGCGGGTGGTTCTCCAGCTCGGCGCGCAGGTTGGCCAGCTTGCCGGCCTTCTTCGCCGTCGAGACGTGATCGCCCGTCACCAGGGCGATGCCGGCCGAGTCGTAGCCGCGGTACTCGAGGCGGGCGAGGCCCTCCATCACGACGGCCTCAGCGCGCTCGTCGACCTTCGAGCCGACGTATCCAACGATTCCACACATGCGATTCAGACTACCGGCACGCGCGCGCCGCCCACGAATCCCCGAACGTTCACGAACCCGTCCCCGCACGGACTTGGCACAATGACACCGTGACCCGCGCCCACCACCCGCCGCTGCCGAGCCCCTACGTCGAACTCACCCGAGCCGACTGGGCCCGCCTGCGCGACACCCACCCCATCGACCTGACGAGCGACGACGTGCGCCGCCTCGCCGGGCTCGGCGAACGCATCGACCTCGCCGAGGTCGAGGACGTCTACCTTCCCCTGTCGCGCCTGCTCAACTTCTACGCCGCCGCGACGCAGAACCTGCACCGCACGACGACGGACTTCCTCCAGGAACGCCCCGCCAAGACGCCCTTCATCATCGGCGTCGCCGGCTCCGTCGCCGTCGGCAAGTCGACGACCGCCCGCGTCCTGCAAGAACTGCTCGCGCGCTGGCCCGACACGCCCCGCGTCGAACTCATCACCACCGACGGCTTCCTCTACCCCAACGCCGAACTCGAACGCCGCGGCATCATGGACCGCAAAGGCTTCCCCGAGAGCTACGACCGACGCGCCCTCGTCCGCTTCGTCGCCGAGGTCAAGGGCGGCAAGGCGGAAGTCGAAGCGCCCGTCTACAGCCACCTCGTCTACGACATCGTGCCGGACGAGAAGATCGTCGTGCGCCAACCCGACATCCTCATCGTCGAAGGCCTCAACGTCCTGCAACCACCTGTCTCGACGCCCGGGCAACCCACCCGCTCGACGCTCACCGTCAGCGACTTCTTCGACTTCAGCGTCTACGTCGACGCCCGCGAAACCGACATCCGCGAGTGGTACATCAACCGGTTCCTGCGCCTACGCGAAACTGCGTTCGCCGACCCCGACTCCTACTTCCACCGCTACGCCCGACTCGACGACGACGAAGCCGTCACCCTCGCCACCCGCATCTGGGAGAGCATCAACCTGCCCAACCTCATCGACAACGTCCAACCCACCCGCGGCCGCGCCACCGCCATCCTGCGCAAGAGCAGCAACCACGCCGTCGACAGCGTCAAACTGAGGAAGCTGTGATGTCCCTCGTCGCCATCACGCAAGGTTGCCTGCGCAACGAGCGGTCGGCGAGCGGGACGTCAGAGCAACTCGCGCACCTGCACCGGCGCGTACCGATGCGGCCGTCAAGCTGATGGTCTGCGGGCAAGGCGGTCCTGCACCCCTGACGGGTCAGTGGGTGCGGGCGCGCTCGTCGGAATCGAAACGGTCGCGGACGTCGTCGCGCTCGAAGACCTCGTCGTCCTGGTCGAAGGCCCCGTGGCGGCGCTCGGCCGCGTCGAAGTCGTCATCCAGATCGTCGAGAGTGTCGAAGTCGTCGCGCGACTCCTCATCCGGGTGACGACGGCGATCCGCCGCCCACAACGCCATCCAGACGACGGCGAACAGCGCCGCCACCGCGAGACCCGCGAGCAAGCCACCCCCCGCGCCGAACAGGAACTGCGAGCCGACGCCGGTGCGCTTGCTCTCCCCGAACTCCGGTGCCGCACCCGACGACGCCTTCCCGGCACTGACCGCAGCGAAGACCGTCGCGACGAACGCGACAACCCAGTACGCGATCCCGAAGAGCTTGTTCTGGACGAGACGCACGGTCGAGCCTTCCTCACGATCGGTGACCCGCCACCTCCCCGCGGCGGATCGTCGAAGCACACGCTACCCAGTCACGAGCCCACTGCGCGCGCGCCACACCGACACCGCTGCCACCGGCTCACATCGGACGCCGCGTGCCCGCGGCCAGACCCCGTCAGGCCCCACGCGTCGGCGACACGATCAGCCCACGCGCCGGCCGTCAGTTCGCGAGCACCGACGTCACGAGCGCCGCGATGGGGCTGCGTTCCGACCGCGTCAACGTCACGTGCCCGAACAGTGCGTGCCCCTTAAGCTTCTCGACGACCGCGGCGATGCCGTCATGGCGCCCCACCCGCAGGTTGTCGCGCTGCGCGACGTCATGCGTCAGCACGACGCGCGAGTTCTGGCCCATGCGCGACAGCACCGTCAGCAGCACGTTGCGCTCCAACGACTGCGCCTCGTCGACGATGACGAACGCGTCGTGCAGCGAACGCCCACGGATGTGCGTCAGTGGCAGCACCTCGAGCAGGTCGCGCGCGATGATCTCGTCGACGACCTCCTTGCTCACGACGGCGCCGAGCGTGTCGAACACCGCCTGAGCCCACGGGCCCATCTTGTCGTTCTCACTGCCCGGCAAGTACCCGAGCTCCTGGCCGCCGACGGCGTACAGCGGGCGGAAGACGATCACCTTGCGGTGCGCGCGACGCTCCATGACCGCCTCGAGGCCCGCGCACAGCGCGAGCGCGCTCTTGCCGGTGCCGGCCTTCCCGCCGAGGCTGACGATGCCGACGTCGAGGTCGCTCAACAGGTCGATGGCGATGCGCTGCTCGGCGGAGCGGCCGTACAACCCGAACAGGTCGCGGTCGCCGCGCACGATCTTCACCACGTTTCCCGGCATGACGCGCCCGAGCGCCGAACCGGACGCCTCGCCGTCGGCGCTCAGGATGACGCCGGTGTTGACGGGCAGATCCTCGAGGCCGTCGAGCGTGACGCGCCCCGTCGCGTACAGGGTGTCGATCTCACTCGCGTCGACGCTGCGTTCGACGATGCCCGTCCACCCCGAGTCGGGCACCCCGTCGGCGCGGTACTCATCGGCCGACAGCCCGGTTGCGGACGCCTTGATGCGCATCGGCAGGTCCTTGCTCACCACCGTCACGTCGTGGCCCTCGGCCGCGAAGTTGGCGGCGACCGCGAGGATGCGCGAGTCGTTGTCACCGAGTCGGAAACCCGCGGGCAGGGCGGCGGGGTCGGTGTGGTTGAGTTCGACGCGCAGCGTGCCGCCATCACCGATCGGGACGGGGTGGTCGAGGCGGCCGTGACGCACGCGCAGGTCGTCGAGCAGGCGCAGGCACTCACGCGCATAGTAGCCGAGCTCGGGGTGATGACGCTTGGCCTCGAGCTCGGTGACGACGACGACTGGGAGCACGACGTGGTGCTCGGCGAACCGGGTGAACGCGCGCGGGTCGGACAACAGCACGGACGTGTCGAGCACGTACGTCTTGACGCGCTGGGCGACGGCGGCGTTCGTCGTCGCGCCGTCATCGGTTCCGGGCCTGAGGCCCGATTCGAGCTGGGTGGTCGAGGTGAGCGCGCCCGCGGCGCCCTCCGTCGTGAGGGTGTCCGCCAGGGTCATCGTCGATTCCTCGGGTCACGGGTGCGAACGCGCCGGCCGGGCGCCCGCGAGGAGCCGTCGTGCACCCCTCGTCCTCGACGCTAACGGCGGCGCCACCGCAGGTCGGCGGCCAGCCTGAGAAGCCTGCATGAACTTCACGTGAATGGCCGCCGCAGCGACGCGTCACGACCCGAAACGACGCTCGCGTTCGGCGTAGGCGCGCAGCGCGCGCAGGAAGTCGACGCGACGGAAGTCGGGCCAGAACGCTTCGCAGAAGTAGAACTCGCTGTGCGCCGACTGCCACAGCAGGAAGCCGCCGAGGCGCTGCTCCCCCGAGGTGCGGATGACGAGATCCGGGTCGGGCTGGCCCTTCGTGTAGAGGTAGTCGCCAACGCTGTCGATCGTCAGACGCTGCGCGAGCTGCGTCATGTCCTCACCGCGCTCGGCCGCGTCGAGCAGGATGGCGCGGAAAGCGTCGACGATCTCCTGACGCCCGCCGTACCCGACGGCGATGTTGACGACCATTCCGTCGCCGTCCTGCGTCGCGCTGACGGCGTTCTCCAGCCGGGTGCGCGTCGCCTCCGGCAGCAGCCCGAGGGCGCCGACGAGGTTGAACCGGCGGTTGCCGGCTGCGGAGAGTTCGTCGACGACGTCCTCGATGATGGCGAGCAGTGGCGCGAGCTCGGTCTCGCTGCGCTTGAGGTTGTCGGTCGACAGCAACCACAGCGTCACGACCTCGATGCCGAGCTCCTCGCACCACGTGAGCAACGGTTCGATGTTGTCGGCGCCCGCCTTGTGACCGTGCGCGGTGTTCGCGCCCCTCTTCTTCGCCCAGCGACGGTTTCCGTCGAGCATGAGGCCGACGTGACGCGGGAGACGCTCAGGAGGCAGGCCCTTGACGAGTTGGCGCTCGTAGGCGGTGTACAGCACGTCGCCCGGTCCGCGCATGGCTGCCTCCTCGTGGTGTGGCGCTGGGTTGACGATAGCAACGCCGGAGCAGGTGGCCTGCCCCGGCGCCGCGACGATCAGTGCTGTGCGCTGCCGATCGGGTCGTCGTCCCCGCGCGGCGCGGAGTCTGCCTCGCGTGCGCCGACGCTCTGCTCGCGCTCGGTGAACGTCATCTTGCGCAGGTGCGTGTTCATCGAACGGAACAGGAACCAGCACGCGAGCGCCAGGCCGAAGAGCACGAGAAAACCCCAGATGCCTGCGGTGACCTCGACGGATTCGTTGCCGCCCATCAGTGTTCCTTCCGTTCGACGACGTCGTCGATCACCATTGTGACAGCGCCGCTCGTCGCGAGTGCATCCGCCTGCTCGGGTGATCCGAGCCCGGCGAACAGGTCGTCCTCGTCCGGGGTGAGCGGCACCGCGCTCAGTGCGAGGTCCCATTCCTCTGTCGGCCACGCCTCGCCCTGCTCGCGCGCGTCGAGCGCGAAGAACATGCCGTCGGGGTCGATCTGCGTCGCGTGGGCGAGCAACGCGCGCGAGCGCACGTCGAACCACTCGTCGCAGCGCACCCGCGTCGTGACGCGCCCCTCGGGCCGGTCGCTGCGGCGCTCCAGCCATTCGGGGTACGGCGAATCGCGCCCGTCCTTCACGAGGGCCTCGTGGTAGGCGCTCAGCTTCGCGCGGGTGAAGGTGCGGTCGTAGTAGACCTTGAGCGGCTGCCACGGCGCACCGGCGTGCGGGTAGGCGTCCGGATCGCCCGCCGCGCGGACGGCGGCGATCGTCACGACGTGCGTCATGATGTGGTCCGGGTGCGGGTAACCGCCGTTCTCGTCGTACGTCGTGACGACGTGGGGGCGGCGCTCGCGGATGACCCGCACGAGCGCCTCGACGGTGATGTCGAGCGGCTCCAGCGCGAAGCAACCGTCGGGCAGCGGCGGCAGCGGGTCCCCCTCGGGCAGACCCGAATCGACGAAGCCCAGCCAGACGTGCTCGAAGCCGACGACCTCGCGCGCCTTCGCCATCTCCGCGCGACGCAGCGCGACGAGGTCACTCTTGACCTGCGGGTCGTCGACGAGGCGCGGGTTGAGCACGTCACCACGTTCGCCGCCGGTGCAGGTGACGACGGTGACGTCGTCCCCCTCGGCGAGGTAGCGCGCCATCGTCGCTGCGCCCTTGCTCGATTCGTCGTCGGGGTGCGCGTGCACCGCCATGAGCCGGAATCCGCCTGCCACCTGACACCTCGTATCGTGAGACCTGTTGAACTGCTCCGCAGGCGAACCCGCGAAGCACCCATTGTGACAAAGGAGAGCGAGTGCCCCTCGAACGCCCACGGGCCGAACAACGCAAGTGGTGGATCATCGGCACGCTCGGCGTGGTCCTCATGACGGCGTTCTGCATCTGGTTCGGCATCCAGTGGACGTCGAACACGGTCACCGCGAACCAACACGGCTTCAAGGTGCTCTCCGACGATCGCATCCAGGTGAGCTGGGACGTCATCCCCAGCGACAAGGACAAGCCGGTGACCTGCACGCTCATCGCGCTCAATGACCGCCGCGACGTCCTCGGTTCGAAGTCGGTCTCGCTCAAGCCGAGCCCCTACGACTCGACGACGTACACCGACGTCGTGCGCACCACGTCGCGCGCCGTCTCGGGCACCGTCAAGGAGTGTCACTACACGGGCGAGAAGGCTCAGGCCGAGTGACGTCGCGGCGTCGATGCCGCGGCACACTCTCCCGCTGACGACGCGCGCAAGAGCCGTCGACGACGTGCGTTCTCGCGCCATGGCGCTAGAATGGTGGTTTCACCTGGGCTGAGACGCGCACCGCCGCCGGCGGACACCGCAGCGTCTTGGCCTTGTTCTTTCGTGCGGGAGACCGTGCGAGACCCGAAAGCACAGCAAGGAGAAGACCGTGAGCGAGACCACCACCTCCTCCAGCTTCCTGACGCAGGACGCATACGACCGTCTCTCGGCGGAACTCGAGCACCTCAAGGGAGAGGGCCGTTCCGACATCGCGAAGCGCATCGAAGCCGCGCGCGAGGAGGGCGACCTCAAGGAGAACGGTGGCTACCACGCCGCCAAGGAGGAGCAGGGCAAGATGGAGGCCCGCATCCGCCAGCTCGAGTCGCTGCTGCGCGACGCCGTCGTCGGGGAGGCACCGAAGGACAACGGCATCGTCGACTCCGGCATGGTCGTCACCGTCGAGATG
This sequence comes from Dermacoccus nishinomiyaensis, assembly GCF_900447535.1. Taxonomy (NCBI): domain Bacteria; kingdom Bacillati; phylum Actinomycetota; class Actinomycetes; order Micrococcales; family Dermacoccaceae; genus Dermacoccus; species Dermacoccus nishinomiyaensis. The sequence goes on from NZ_UFXX01000002.1 coordinate 462,899, forward strand.
TTCGGTGACACCGAGACGTTCCTGCTCGGCAGCCGTGAGATCGCCGGGGACGCCGACATCGACGTCTACTCCGAGCAGTCGCCGCTCGGTGAGGCGATCATGGGCAAGAAGGTCGGCGAGGAGACCTCCTACGACGCCCCGAACGGCAAGACGATCGAGGTCAAGATCGTCGACGCGAAGCCGTACGCCGGCTGACGCATCGTTCGGCACGACACGAAGAGGGCAGCCCCGTGGTGGGGTTGCCCTCTTCGTGCATCCGACGCGACGCGTGCGCCGGCTCCGGTGTGCGCGGCCGGCTGGTCCGCCTCAGACGGTGCCAGTCGTCACCTGCGCCGCGACGGAGATGGCCAGCAGCGCGCTGACGCCGAGCAGCAGCCAGCCCCAGACCCATTCGGCCTGGGCCGGCCGTGGCCGACGCAGATCGGTGCGCGGGCCCCGCGCCCCGAGGTGGGCGACGACGTCGGCCGGAGGCTCGGGGCGGTCCTGGTCGAACGGGCCGCCCTGCGTGTCGGCCCACCACCGCTCCGCCCGCGTGATGCCGGCCTCGTCGCGCGCCCACGCGGCGCGCGCCGCCCGGGCGCGACGCAGCAGGTACAGCGCCGCGACGAGCGCCACGCCCGCGAGGACGAGGCGCACGACGACACCCGTCATCGCGTGGAGTCGAGTGCGTTTCGCAGGTCGGCGACGAGGTCGTCGGCCTCCTCGATGCCCACGGAGAGACGGATGAGGGCGGCCGGTACCTCGAGGTCCGTGCCGGCGACGGAGGCGTGCGTCATCCTCGCCGGGTGCTCGATGAGCGACTCGACGCCGCCGAGGCTCTCGCCGAGGGTGAAGATCTTCGTGGCATTGCAGACCTCGAGCGCGCGCTCCATGCCGCCGGCCACCTCGAAGCTCACCATGCCGCCGAAGCGTTTCATCTGCTTGACGGCGACGTCGTGGCCCGGGTGCGAGGCGAGGCCCGGGTAGTAGATCTTCGTGACGTCATCACGGCTCGCCAGGAACTCGACGATCTTCTCGGCGTTGTCGCAGTGACGCTCCATGCGCACCGACAGCGTCTTGAGACCGCGCAACGTCAGCCAGCTGTCGAACGGACCGGAGATGGCGCCGATCGCGTTCTGGTGGAAGCCGATGCGCTCCGCGGCGTCTTCGAACTCGGGCACGCCGATGTTCTTCGCGACGACGACCGCTCCCCCGACGACGTCGGAGTGGCCGCCCGAGTACTTCGTCGTCGAGTGCACGACGATGTCGGCGCCGAGCGCGATCGGCTGCTGCAGGTAGCTCGAGGCGAACGTGTTGTCGACGACGAGCAGTGCGCCCGCCTCGTGCGCGACGGCCGCGAGCGCCGTGATGTCGGCGATGCCGAGCTTGGGGTTGGTCGGAGTCTCCACCCAGATCAGCTTGGTCTTGTCGGTGACGGCGGCGCGCACGGCGTCGACGTCGGCGATGGGTGCCGTCGAGTACTCGACGCCCCAGCTCTTCGTCACCTTGTCGACGAGGCGGTAGGTGCCGCCGTAGGCGTCGGTGGGGATGACCATGTGCTCACCCGGGCGCAGGATCGAGCGGATGACGGTGTCCGAGCCCGCGAGACCGGAGGCGAACGCGAAACCCTTGGCGCCGCCCTCGAGAGCGGCGATGCACTCCTCGAGCGCCGTGCGCGTCGGATTGGCCGAGCGGCTGTACTCGTAGCCCTCACGCAGACCGCCGACGCCGTCCTGCTTGTAGGTCGAGGTCTGGTAGATGGCCGGAACGACCGCGCCCGTGCGCGGGTCGGGCTCCTGCCCCGCGTGGATCGCGCGGGTCGTGAAACCGAGGGTCGAGAGGTCGGAGAGGTCTGCGTTCTCGTTGTCGTGCGTCATGCCGACAAGCCTAGTGCTGCGCACCGACAACCCCGAAAGTCGTGTGAATCCGGCACCGAGGCCGCACTGCACACGGCGAATGGGGACACGACGATGGCCCCACCTCGTCGACACGGGGTGAGGCCATCGGGTTCGCTCGGGTCAGACGTCGAGCGCCCGGTCGAGTTCCTTGTAGTCGATGCCGGCCGGCGCCTTGGCGATGACGCTCTGCAGCAGGCCGAGGCGAGCGGCCTTGAGCGCCTCGTCGTCAGCCATGACGAGGACGTCGTCGAAGAACCTGTTGAGCGGCTCGGTGAGACCCGAGGCGTCCGCGAACCACTGCGTCAGCGAGTCACCCGAGTGGTCGGGCAGTGCCTCGACGAGCGGAGCCAGCGTCTTCTCGGCCTCGTCGGTGAGCACGGACACATCGAAGCCCGGCTGGGTGCCCGCAGGCACGATGCGCGTGATGCGCTGCGTCACCTGCACGAGGGCGCGGAACGCCTCGTCATCGCGCAGAGCCTCGACATCGGCGAGCACCGCGGCCGCGCGACCGGGCGTTCCGGCGCTCGGGCTGAGGGCCGTGACGAGCGCCGCCGAGACGCCTTCGTCGCGCAGCTGCTGGCCGAAGCGGCCCTCGACGAACTCGAGAGCCGATGCGAGCGCCTCGCCCGAGACCTCGACGCCCTGCTCACGCAGTCGCGCGGCGGCAGCGTCGAGACCGTCGCTCACGCTGATGGCGGCCACGGCCGGCACACCGCGCAGGATCGACACGACGCCGAGCGCCGCGCGGCGCAGCGCGAACGGGTCGGACGAGCCGGTCGGCTTCGCGCCGATGGCGAACATCGCGGTGAGCAGATCGAACCGGTCGGCCAGCGCGAGCAGCGCGCCCGGCGTCGAGGAGGGCAGCGAGTCGCCCGCCGAGCGCGGCTTCTCCATCTCGAACAGGGCATCGGCCACAGCCGGGGCCTCCCCCGCCTTCAGGGCGTATTCGCGCGCCATCGTTCCGGCGAGGCTCGACAGTTCGACGACCATCGCCGTCGACAGGTCGAACTTCGCGAGCGCACCGGCGCGCGACAACGTTGCCTGCTCATCGCCCGTGAGTTCAACGGACGCAGCGAGTTTCGTCGACACGTCCTTGATGCGGTCCGCACGCTGCGCGAACGAACCGAGACGGTTCTCGAACGTCAGCTTGTCGATCTGCGCGCGGAAGTCGTCGAGCGGAACCTTGAGGTCGGCCTCCCAGAAGAACGCCGCGTCCTCATAGCGGGCCCGCAGCACGGACTCGTTGCCGGCGCGCACGACGTCGTCGTCGATCGAGCCGTTGGCCATCGTGACGAAGTACGGCATGAGCGTGCCGGAGGCGTCGCGCACCGGCAGGTAGCGCTGGTGCTTGCGCATGACGGTGGTAAGGATCTGCTCGGGCAGCTCGAGGTAGCGCTCCTCGAAGGTGCCGAGCACACCGTGCGGCTCCTCGACGAGGTTCGTGATCTCGTCGACGAGGCTCGCCTCGCCGTCGATGTCGATCGTGCCGCCGACGCTCTTCGCGAGCGCCAGGGCACCGTCGACGACCTGGCGGCGTCGCGCTGTCGGGTCGAGCACGAAACCGGCCGCTTCGAGCGTCGGGACGAGCTCGTCGGCAGCGGCGACGTCGACGTGCGGCTGCGCTGCGGTGCGCGCGACGTACGTCGTGCGGCCCGTGGTGAGTGAGCCCACCGTCGCGGGGACGACGTGCTTGCCCCACAGCGCGACGACCCAGCGGATCGGGCGGCTGAACGTCAGCTGCGGGTCGTTCCACTTCATGTTCTTGTCGCTGCGTAGGCCGGAGACGACGTCGGCGACGATCTCGCCGAGCACCTCGAGCACACCGCGCCCCGTCTGCGTCTGCTTGACGGCGACGTGCTCGGCACCGTCGAACTCGGCGGTGACGACGTCGTCGACGGAGACGCCCTTGCCGCGCGCGAAGCCCTCGAGGGCCTTCGTCGGCGCACCATCCTTGTAGGCGGCCGCGACCTTCGGGCCCTTGGCGAGGGTCTCGGAGTCCGGCTCGTGCGCGCTGACCCCGGGCACGGTGACGACGATGCGGCGCGGCGTGCCGACGACGGCGACGTCGCCGTGCTCGAGGCGGGTGCCGGCGAGCGCCGACGTGACAGCGTCACGCACGGCGGGAATCGTCGCGTCGAGCACGTGCGGCGGCATCTCCTCGACGCCGATCTCGAACGTGAACGTCTGCGGCGCGTCGCCGAGTTCGGCTGCGGTGGGCGCCGGTTCGGGCTTCTCGACGGGCTGGGTGACGTTGGGCGCCGACGCGGCCGCCTCCGCCAGCTCACGCACGCGTGACGTCGCCGCGTCGCCCTTGAGCAGCGGGTGACCGAGTTCGGCGCGACGCTCGCTCCACAGTGCACCGGTCTCGCGAGCGAGGCGGCGCATGAGGGAGAACGAGCGCGCACGCTCCGTCGTGGAGACGGCGCCGCGGCTGTCGAGGATGTTGAACGCGTGCGAGCTCTTGAGCACGTACGTCCACGCCGGCACCGGCAGGCGTGCGTCGATGAGGCGCTGAGCCTCGTCGGTGTACTCCTTGAAGAACGCGCGGGCCGCGTCGACGTCGGCGTCGTCGAGGTAGTAGCGCGACATCTCGTACTCGTTCTGCGCGAACACCTCGCCGTAGCTGATGCCCTCGGCGTACGCCATGTCCTTGAAGTGCGTGACGCCCTGCAGCGCCATGAGGATGCGCTCCATGCCGTACGTCAGCTCGACGGCGACAGGCTCGAGGTTCTGCCCGACGACCTGCTGGAAGTATGTGAACTGCGTGACCTCCATGCCGTCGAGCCAGACCTCCCAACCCAGGCCCCACGCGCCGATGGCGGGCTGCTGCCAGTTGTCCTCGACGAAGCGCACGTCGTGCGCGTCGAGGTCGATGCCGAGCGCCTCGAGCGAGCCGAGGTAGAGCTCCTGCGGGTTGCCCGGGTCGGGCTTGAGGATGACCTGGAACTGCGTGTGCGTCTGCAGCCGGTTCGGGTTCTCGCCGTAGCGGCTGTCATCGGGGCGCACGGAGGGCTCGACGTACGCGACGTGCCACGGCTCGGGCCCGAGCACGCGCATGACGGTGTTGGGGTTCATCGTCCCCGCACCGACCTCGGTGTTGTAGGGCTGCACGACCATGCATCCGCGGTCGGTCCAGTACTTCTGCAGCGTCAACAGGGCATCTTGCATCGTCAGCACGTCGGTCACGCGCCCCAGGTTACCGAGTGCGCACGCGCCCCGCCCATTCGTCCCGATCACGACGTCACAGCAGACGATGACGGCGCACGCGCCGCCCGGGAACGCGGGCGCTCGCCATGAGTTCCCGCGTCGTCAGCACCTTGGTCGGCGACATCCATCCACACGACGGCTTGTGGAGCGCGCAGCCACCACCCAGGCTGACGGCCGCGTGGTCGATCAGGCCGTCGGGGTTGCGCCAGACATGGACGACACCAAGGCCGTCGTCGGTGTCATGACGCGGCAGCAACCGCGTCCGCTCCCGCAGCCACGCCTCGATCGGCTCGCGCTGCATCCACTCCTCACGTGCGCCGTCCACGCCGGCCGCGGCGAGAACGGCACCGAAGCAGTTGGGCCCGCTGGCGCGCGGGAACGTCCCCGCGATCTCACGGGCGCCTGGCAGCACGGCGTCGATGTCGGCCCAGGCCCGCTGGGTGATCTCGCGATGACGACTCGCGCGCCGCCCCTCGACGACGTATGCCACGACGCGCTCGAGGTCGCGCGCGATGGCCGACGCGTCGTCACCGCTACGCCAGAGGTGACGCGTGGGTTGCGCTCGCCTCAGAGACGCCGGCAAGGCGCGCGCCGCCGCGCGATCGAGCCAGCAGATGGCTTGGTCGTCCACGCCGTACAGCAGGAACGTGTCCTTGAGCTCGAACGTCACCCGCTCGGGCTCGTCGCGCAGGCCGAGGTCGTGCGCGACGCTGCGGGGCACGACGAACGGCTGATCGACCGGCATCGTCCACGCGCGCCACTGCAGCAGCTGCTCGTGCGTCACCTCGATGCCGAGCACCTCGCGTACGGGCGCCTCGGACGGGCTCATGCAAGCCTCTTCTGCCATTCGAACATCGTGCCCTCGCGTTCGTAGCCGAGCTCGGAGTTGATCCGCAGCATGTGGGTGTTCGTCTCGTCGTTCCAGGTGCGCTGCACCTCGACGCCCGGCGCGACCTGCGGCAGCAGCAGCGACACCGCAGCCTTGACCCGGTAGCCGAGCCGGTGCCCACGGTGCGCGGCCTCGACGAGGGTGTCGTCCTGGTAGGCGATCCAAGGCGTCTCCGCGGGAACGCTGACGTGCGTGAACGCGGCCATCTGCCCGCTCGGTCGGTGCCACGCCACGGCCTCGACGACGCGTCGACCCTGAGCGCGTGCGGTGTCGAACAGCTCGTGCACCCGCGCGGCATCCCACGTCTCCGGTTCGATCGCAACGTCACCGAGCGGGGTGTCGGTCGACATCATCGCTCCGAGACGGGCCCGCTCCTCGAGCCACTGCGACGGGAGGTCGTCGACGGCCGTCTCGACGACATACTCGTCGTCGAACGCGAGGGCGGCACGCATCTGTGCGGCGACGGCGTCGCTGACCGGCAGACGCTGAGCGTTGCGCACGCACGTCTGGGCCTGGGCGAACCCGCGGGCAGCGAGGAAGGCGCCTGCGGCGTCAGGCTGGCCGACGGGCGTCTGCGTCTCGACGAGGACCGTCGTACGTCCCTCGTCCTGCATGATCTCCTCCGCGGCTGAGAGCAGCGCCGAGCCGACACCCCGTCGTCGCGCGGGAGCCGGCACGTCGAGGTGGAGAAACGCGAGGTGGGTGTTGTCGCGGCGCGGCAGGACGAGCTCGGCGGCACCGACGACGCCAGCTGCTGTGTCCACGCCATCATCCTGTATGTCGGCTGCTCCCCCAACGGCGTCGTCGTCGCACGAGGCTTCCCCCTCGACGGCGACGAACGCATGACGCTTTTCGGATTCCTTGCCCCACATGGCGCGCAGCTCGTCGGCGGGGTAGGCGGTCGTGTGCTTGCCCCACTGCTCGTGGCCCACCGTCATGAACACCTGCGCCCAGGCGTCGAACAGCGGGTCGGACGGGCCGATCTGACGAATGCGCATGGCGACATTGCACTCAGCACCAGCTGCGTACGCAACCGGTTTTTCGGCGCGTCCGCCTGGATCGTGCGACAACCCGTTCATGCCGGCGGAGGCTCGGGCCGGAATGCCTCGACCGCCGGCGGTGTTGTCTCGGAACCCGAGGAAAGGCACCTCATGTTCACTCGAAAGCACACCCGAACGCCCGAGGCGAGCGACCTGCACGACGTCCTCGACGTGCCGATGTTCTCCGAACTGCCCGACGGCTCGGCGACCCTGTACGTCGCGATGGGCTGCTTCTGGGGCGCCGAACGCATCTTCTGGAAGATTCCGGGCGTCGTCACCACGGCCGTCGGGTACATGGGCGGCCACGCCACCGAGCCGACGTACGAGGACGTCTGTGACGGCGGCACGGGCCACACCGAGACGGTCATGGTGGCCTACGACCCGTCGCGCGTGTCCGAACGCGAGCTTCTCAAGGCGTTCTGGGAGAACCACGACCCGACGACCGCGAACCGGCAGGGCAACGACGTCGGCACGCAGTACCGCTCGGCGATCTACTGGACGACGCCGCAGCAGGAGCGCGCTGCCCGCGAGACGTCCGCGCTCTTCCAAGAGGCACTCGACGACGCGGGCCGCGGCGCCATCACGACCGAGATGCGCCCGGCCGACGAGGCGGGCCCCTTCTGGCCGGCGGAGCTGTACCACCAGCAGTACCTGTCCAAGCACCCTGGCGGCTACTGCAACCACGGCTTCAAGGGCGTCACGTGCCCCGTCGGCGTCGCCGACCTGCCCGCGCAGACGGATGTCCTCCCGCCACGCTGACGACGACATGCACGGCGGCTGCTGAGCCGGCGGCCGATCAACCGGCCACCGCGGCGCACCGGCCGTCTCAGCGCACCTGGAAGGCCCGGCTCGTTCCGGTATGGGCACTGACCTTGCCGTTCCAGCCGTTCTTCCAGTTGCCCTGCTGCACGAGGCGATACGTGCTCGCGGGCGTGCCGCGACGTATGCGCCGCTCCATGGTGCATCGCGAGTACGAGACGCCCTCGCGCGACCAGACGTACGCGGTGTCCCAGTCGTGGTCGTCGAGGACGTCGACCCACGACGAGCCGACCTGACGCTGCACCTTGACGAACGTGCCCATCGTGCGGAAGTCATTCTTCGGGTGGCCGCCGCGGAAGACCGCCCGCACGCTCGAACCAGCCGAGCGTGTGGCGTCCGGCTGAGTCAGGACGTCACCGAAGTGCTGCCCGGGTGGGACGTCGTCGAACACGACGCCGGGGCCCTCGGCGCGTGGCCGACGTCACACTCATCACCCACCTAGACGATCGTCCAAGCTGTGTGAAGAAATCACTCACCCGAGCCTCGACGGCGAAAGACGCCGCATCAGCCACGCCGCGTGTCGCACGTCACAATCTTCGCCCACGTCTCATCTCCAGTGCCACAACTTGACGCTTTGTCGTGCGCGGCTCTAATCTCGCTGCTGGTCAAGAGATCCGATGCAAAGCCCTGGCTGGTCGGACGGCAACCCTCACACGCGTGGCGGGGTGCTCCAGGTGATGACCCGGCCGCGTCGACCACGCGGCAAGCACGCTCGGCACCCAACGTGACGGCATCCTCGTGAGCCTTCCGTTGCGCTGCCCAGGCCCCGAAAGGCATGCCCCGCACGACACCGCGCACCGCGCCCCACCCCGGCGCCCCGCCTTCACGCTGACTCCGCGCACCCGCGCCAGCCCCGCGCATTCGCATCCTTGCCGCCTCACCAGGAGAGATCATGACCGACAAGCACACCCCCGCCGACGAGACCTCGACGCCCGCCTCGTCCACGCATGACGCCACGAGCGCCGAGAACGGCGCGACCGCCCTGCCCCCGAAACCGAAGAACAACACCGGCAAGTACGTCGCGATCGGCGCTGGCGTCCTCGTCGTCGCGCTGGCCGCCGGCATCGGGGCCAAGGTGCTCGGCGGGAGCAGTGACGACAAGCTGACCCACCTCAAGGTGGGCACGACGGAGGCGTCGGACCCGTACTGGAACCAGCTCGTCAAGGTGGGCAAGGACAAGTACGGCCTCGACATCGAACCGGTCAACTTCTCTGATTACACCCAGGCCAACCCCGCGCTCTCCGAGGGCCAGGTCGACCTCAACCAGTTCCAGCACCTGCAATTCCTCGCCGACTACAACACCAAGGCGAAGCAGAACCTCACGCCCATCGGGGCGACGTACATCGTCCCGCTGGCGCTGTACTCGAAGAAGCACACGAGCGTCGGCCAGTTCCCCCAGGGCGGCAAGATCGCCATCCCCAACGATCCGACGAACCAGGCGCGCGCCTTGCTGCTGCTGCAGAGCGCCGGACTGCTGAAGCTCAAGGGTGGTGGCACCTCGCTGTCGACCCCGGCCGACATCGACGCTGGCGCCTCGAAGGTCACCGTCACAGCGGTCAACGCCGAGCAGACCGCGGCCGCGCTGCCGTCCGTCGACGGCGCGATCGTCAACAACAACTTCGCCGCGGACGCGAAGCTCGACCCGAGCAAGGCCCTGTTCAAGGACGACCCGCATGCGGCCTCGTCGAAGCCGTACATCAACGTCGTCGTCGCGCGCGCCGCGGACAAGGACAACGCCGACTACGCCAAGTTCGTCAAGGCCTACCACGACCCGAGCGTCGAGAAGCTCATCGAGGAGCGCACGAAGGGCACGAGCGTCCTCGTGAACAACTCCGCCTCCGAGGTGCAGGGCATCCTCGCGAACCTCGAGGCCCAGATCAAGGCGAAGGGATCGAAGTGACGGGCCCCTCCCCCACACCGACGAAGGCCGCCGCGCCGGCGAGTGCCACCCCGCCCGCCGTCGCCTTCCACGACGTCGGCAAGACGTTCACCCGCGGCAAGAGCCGGGTGACGGCTCTCGACGGCATCACGACGCAGGTGGAGCGCGGACGCATCGTCGCCGTCATCGGTTTCTCCGGCGCCGGCAAGAGCACCCTCGTACGTCTCATCAACGGGCTGGAGACGCCGACGCGCGGCCACGTCGAGATCGACGGCGTCGACCTCGCGTCGCTGTCCGCGAAGCAGGTGCGCGAGCTGCGCGGCCGCATCGGCATGGTGTTCCAGCAGTTCAACCTCATCCGCTCGCGCACGGTGTACGCCAACGTCGCCTACCCCCTCGAGGTCGCCGACTGGGACAAGGCGCGCCAGGAGGCGCGCATCACCGAGCTGCTCAGCTTCGTCGGGCTCACCGAGAAGGCGTGGGCCTACCCCGACGAGCTCTCAGGCGGGCAGAAGCAGCGCGTCGGCATCGCCCGTGCGCTCGCGACGAACCCGGAGATCCTGCTCGCCGACGAGTCCACGTCCGCGCTCGACCCCGACACGACGAAGGACGTCCTCGCGCTGCTGCGCCGCGTCAACGACGAGCTCGGCGTGACGATCGTCGTCATCACCCACGAGATGGACGTCGTGCGCGAACTCGCCGACGACGTCGTCGTCCTCGAGGCCGGCCGCATCGTCGAGTCCGGGCGCACCGTCGACGTCCTCGGCGCGCCGAAGGCGGACGCGACGCGCCGCCTCGTCGACGCCACCCTGCGGAACGTGCCCGACGCACGCGAGAGCGCCCGGCTGCGCGCTGCCCACGACGGGCACCTCGCGACGCTGACGGTTCACGACCCGCGCGAGTTCGGCCGTGTCCTGGCCCGCATGTCCGCACACGGCGTCGAACCGGAGATCGTGCACGGCGGCCTCACACCGCTCAAGGACGACACCCTGACGACGTTGACGCTCGCCCTGCGCGGCGACGACGACGCCGTCACCACCGTGCTCGACGAACTGCGTCTCGCCGCCGACGTCGAGGAGGTCGCCGCATGATGCCCGCAACCGATTGGGAGGCGCTGCGCCCCACGATCGTCACCGCAGTGGGCGAGACGCTGCTCATGGTCGGCGCGACGATCATCATGGGCGGCCTGCTCGGCCTCGCCCTCGGCGTGCTGCTCAACACCACACGACGCGGCGGCATCCTCGAGAACCGAGTTCTGCACACAGTGCTCAACGTCCTCGTCAACATCATCCGACCGATCCCGTTCATCATCTTCGCCGCCGCTCTCGGGCCGTTGACGCTCGCCGTCACGGGCTCGACGATCGGTGCGAAGTCGATGATCTTCCCGCTGACGATCGCCTCGACCTTCGGCATCAGCCGCATCGTCGAGCAGAACCTCGTGAGCGTCGACCCCGGCGTCATCGAGGCGGCGCAGGCGATGGGGGCGAGTCCGTGGCGCATCATTCGCACCGTGCTCATCCCCGAGGCGCTGGCGCCGCTGATCCTCGGCTACACGTTCGCGCTCGTCGCGGTCATCGACATGACGGCCGTCGTCGGCGCCATGGGCGGCGGCGGCATCGGTGACTTCGCCCTGTCCTACGGTTACCGCCGCTACGACTGGGCCGTGACGTGGGCCGCCGTCGTCGTCATCATCGTCTTCGTTCAGATCGCCCAGTTCATCGGCAACGCTCTGGCCCGCAAGGCGCTGCGTCACTGAGACACCCTCCGCGCCGCTCGGCGCGAGCATGACGAAGGGCCGCGACCATCCGAAGAGGATGATCGCGGCCCTTCGCCGTCAGGACGCGTCAGACCAGCGTCCGTCAGACCAACCGTGCGTCAGCGAGCGCCGACGGTGGCGACCTTCTGCAGGCTCGAGCGCAGGTCGGCCTGCATGCCCTCACGCTGCTGGACGTGGTGGTGCTTCTTCTTCGTGCTGGACGCGCTGTCCGTCACCTCGTTGGCGGGGCCGGGCTCCGGCTGGGGCACGGGGTCGCACTCGACGTCGGCGTGGCCCGGTCCACCCGTCCGCGCGGGCATCGCGCCGGTGAGGAGGTAGGCGGAGATCTTGTCGTCCGTGCAGGCGATGCCATTGAGCGAACCGGAGTGCGTCGTTCCACCGACGCCCTCGATGAGAGCGCTCTTCGGGAAGCGCTTGCGCACCTCGAGCGCGCCCGGGAACGGCGTCGCACCGTCGTGGGTCTCGGCGATGAGGAGCACCGGCCCGACCTTCGAACCGTCGATCTTCATGGCCTGCGCGTTCGTCGCCGTGACCGGCCAGCTCGTGCACGGGAGGTTGAACATGGCGTTCGCCCACGTCTCGAAGGGCGCCTTCTTGTCGACCTTCGAGTTGTCCGAGAGCCACTTGCTCCACACGTTCGACCACTTGACGTCGGTGCACTGCGTGCCGAGGTAGACCGCGTAGCTGTTGTCCGAGCCCGGCCCGGAGCCGTTGGCGTCGTCGTACAGCGCGGTCGTCGGGCCGAAGTCACCCTTCTGCAGCGCAGCGGCCAGGGCGGCGCCGTCGTCCTCCCAGCCGAAGACGTAGTAACCGGCGTTGAGGTAGGCGTCGGTCCACTCGTCAGGTCCGATCTTGCCGTTTGCGGGCTTCTTCGCGAGCTTGTCGCGCATCGAATACCACTGCTTCTTGATGGCCTTGCCGCTCGTGCCGAGGTGGTACGTCGCGTCGTTGCCCGCGACCCAGTCGAAGAAGACGTCCATGTTCTTGTCGAACGCGATGTCCTGGTTGAGGTTCGCGTCGTACCAGACGTCGCGCGGGTCGACGACACCGTCCATGACCATGCGACGCGTCTGCTTCGGGAACATCGTGGCGTAGACCTGGCCGAGGTACGTGCCGTAGCTGAAGCCGTAGAAGTTGATCTGCTTCTCACCGAGCGCCTTGCGGATCGAGTCCATGTCGCGCACGTTGTCGATCGTCTTCATGTGCGGCATGAGCTTCGCACCGGCAGCCTTGGAGCACGACGCGGAGTAGGCGGCCGACCTCTTCAGCCAGGCCTGCGACGTGCCGGCCTTCGTCACCCGGTAGTCAGGGCGGTTGTAGCCGAAGTAGTTGCCGTCGCAGGCCAGGGTCGGGACGCTGGAGCCCACGCCGCGCGGGTCGAAGCCGATCCAGTCGTACGGGTCGCCGCCCTTGTTGGGCACGGCGCCGCCGAGGCGCGACAGCGTCAGACCAGAGCCGCCCGGGCCACCTGGGTTGACGAGCATGATGCCCTGCTTCTTGGCGTCGCTCGTCTTGTGCTTGATGCGGGAGACGGCGATCTTGATCTTCTCGCCCTTGGGCTTGGCGTAGTCGAGGGGCACCTGGACGAATCCGCACTGGGCGCCGGCCTTGCTCAGGCGCGCGTTCGCGCAGGTACCCCAGGTGACCGGCGGCGGGGTGTAGGACGAGGAGGCGTCCGCAGTGGGCGTCGCGCCCTGAGCGGGAACGGAACTCGCCGCCGTGACGGGGGCCGACAGCCCGACGCCCAGCAGGCTGAACGCAGCGCCCACGGCGCCGATGGTCTTCTTCATGCGTACTCCCTGGATGGCCTGGTGAACCGCGCGTCCACGAGCGTGTGGCGCCGTGTTCGATCATGCCCCTTGGAATGCGCTGTGTGTCTCCCCTGTGTAACCTTTGTGTAAAGTTCGTCACACTAGGCATGTCGCTCGACAAGGGTGATCAACCCTGAGGGCGCACGAACGGAAACGCGAGCGTCGCACGGATCGGCGCACCGAGCATCATCATGATGGAGCGGTCGACGCCGATGCCGAGCCCACCCGTCGGCGGCATCGCGTACTCGAGAGCGCTGAGGAACGCCTCGTCGAGCGACATCGCCTCGACGTCACCGGCCGCGGCCTTGAGGGACTGCTCCGTCAGGCGCTTTCGCTGTTCGATCGGGTCGACGAGCTCCGAGTAGGCGGTGCCGATCTCGGCGCCGAACGCGACGAGGTCCCAGCGCTCCGACAGCCTGGGGTCGCCGCGATGCGCGCGGGTGAGCGGTGACGTCTCGACGGGAAAGTCGATGTAGAACGTCGGGAACATGGTCTGGCCCTCGACGAGTTCGTCGTACAGCTCGACGACGAGTTCACCCGCACTCTTCTCGCGCGGCGCGTCGACGCCGTGCGCCGCGCAGACCGCAGCCACCTCGTCCCGCGACGACGCCGACGTCAGCAACACCCCGCAGGCCCTGGAGACGGCTTCGTGCACGGGGATCGTCGGCCACTGCCCCGACAGGTCGACACGCTCGATGGTGCCGTCGGGGCGGAGGCGTTCGGCGAACTCCCCACCGTTGACGGCCCGCGCGACGGCGAGGAGCACCTCGCGCGTCAGGTCGCGCATCGTCAGGTAATCGCCGTAGGCGTCGTAGGCCTCGAGCGAGGTGAACTCGGGGTTGTGGGTCGCGTCTGCGCCCTCGTTGCGGAAGTTGCGGTTCAGCTCGAACACCTTCTGCATCCCGCCGACGGCGAGCCGCTTCAGGTACAGCTCGGGAGCGATGCGCATGAACAGATCCATGCCGTAAGCATTGATGTGAGTCTTGAACGGGCGCGCGGACGCCCCACCGTGCACCGCCTGCAGCATCGGCGTCTCCACCTCGGTGTACCCGAGTGCGTCGAACGCGTCACGGAACGCCCGCACACCGCGTGATCGGCGCAGCAGCATGTCCATCGAATCACGGTTGACGATGAGGTCGAGCGAGCGGTTGCGGACGCGCACGTCGGGGTCGCGGAACGGTGAGTGCAGGTCGGGGATCGGGCTCAGGCACTTCGCCGCCATCTGCCAGTCGCTGACGTGCACGGACAGCTCTGCGTGCTTCGACGTGACGATCTCGCCCGTCACCGAGACGATGTCCCCGAGGTCGATCCAGTGTCGCCAGTGATCGTACTTCTCGGCCGGGGTGACGTCGCGCGTCGCCATCGCCTGGAGGCGGGCGCCGTCCTCGTCGAGCACGACGAAGCTGACGCCACCGAAGTCGCGCAGGGCCCGCACCCGCCCCGTGACGGAGACGCGCTCGCCCGTGCGGTGATCGGCGGGAAGCCGGCCGTGCGCCGTGACGACGTCCTCGATGCGCGCGGTGCGCGGCACTGCGACGGGGTAGCCTTCGACGCCGCCGGCCTCCATGTGGGCGAGCTTCTCGCGGCGCACGCGCTGCTGTTCGCTGCGGCGCGGCTCGGGCATCCGGGGGGTGAGTGCGTCCGCCTCGAGGGCCTGGACTCGCTCGACGAAGACGGCTTCGGGGCGCGGCGGCTGATGGTCGGCCGGCTTGGGCCCGACGAGCAACCGCGGCCCGATGAGGGGGACGAAACCCTCGGCCACACCCATCGCGAAACCGGCACGCGGGACGGTGAGCTCGGCGTCGTAGCAGAGGAAGCGCGGCACCCATTCGGGGTGGTACTTGTCGTTCGAGCGGTAGAGCGTCTCCAGTTGCCAGAACTTCGACGCGATCGAGAGCGCCTTGTCCGTGACGCGGGTGATGGGGCCAGCGCCTACCTCGTCCGCATCGGCGAAGACGTTGCGGAAGACTGCGAAGTTCAACGAGATGCGCCGGATGCCCAGGGCGGGTGCCGCTTCGGCGAGGTGCGCAACCATGAACTCGTTGAGGCCGTTCTCGGCCTGACGGTCGCGGCGCATCAGGTCGAGCGACAGCCCGCGCGAGCCCCACGGGACGAAGGACAGGAACCCCCGCACGGCGCCGCGGGTGTCGTGGGCGGTGATGACGACGCAGCGCCCGTCCGCGCGGTCACCAAGCCTGTTGAGGGCCATCGAGAATCCGCGCTCGGTCTCGTTGCCGCGCCAGTCGTCGGCGAGCCGCGAGAGTTCGGCCAGTTCGTCGTCGCCCAGTTCGTCGTGGCGGCGTACCTGGGTCGTGTAGCCGCAGCGTTCGACGCGGGTGACGGCCTGGCGGACGGGGCGCATCGAGCGCCCGCGCAAGGAGAAGGTGTCGGTGTCGATGATGGCCTCGTCACCGAGCGACCACGCCTTGAGCCCCGCCTCGACGTAGGCGCGCGCTCCCCTCGTGCTGGCGGAGAGGACGGCGGGGTACAGCCCATGCTCGCGGCACTGGCCGAGCCACACGGCGATGGCGTCGTCCCAAGACTCAGCTCGCCCGATGGGGTCGGCGGACGCGACGCTGACGCTCCCCTCGTTGCGGAACGTGACGGCGGCGCGGCCGTCGGGGGCGAAGACGACGGCCTTGTCCCGACGCGTGGCGAAATACCCCAGGGAGTCGTCCTCGCCGTGCTCGAGCAGGAGACGGCGGATGCGCAGTTCCTCGTCGGCGTCGATGAGCCCGGAGCCGCGGCCCGAACGCCAGAGGACGAGCAGCGAGAAGATGAGGACGAGGGTCGACACCGTGCTCGCGACGACGAAGGTCCATTCGTACCCGTGGTGCCCTCCGAAACCCGGGCTGGCCGGCGGTGTCCTGACGCCGAACGTGCTGCGGACCGACCAGACGAACTTCTGCCCGAGGGTGTCGAGATCACGCGGGAACGACAGGGTGAGCAAGAACGCGACGACGAACGACAGGAACAAACCTCCGATGAGGCTGATGAGTGCCGCCGCCTTCGAGCCGGAACTGAACCGCGCTCGGAACGCGGGGCGCGCGAGGAGCACGACGACGAACGACGTGACACTCAGAGCCAGGATGGCTGCGGACACACCCGGCGACGTCTGGAACTGCGCCCAGTCGCGATAGACGCCACGCACGTGGAGACGGTTGATCATCTGGGTGACCTGGTGCGCGAACACGAGACGGGCGAGCGAGTCCAGCACCGAAAGCCCCATGACGACGGCGAGGACGGTGTGCGCCGGACGGAAACGACGGCGGATACCGCCTGCGAGGACGAGAGCCATGCAGGCGGCGAACAGGGACGGCTCACTCGGGATGTTGACCCAGCCAAGGACGTCCATGACGACGCGCAGGATCACGCTGCGGTGGAAGAACACTCCGGCGAGAGAGACGAACGCCGCCAGCACGAGCAGCCGGCCGGCCCAGATCGCGACCTTGTCCCGCCACCCATGATCCCGCCAACGATTGCACGCCTCGACCGACGACGTGAGGCGCTCGTTCTTGTTCCCCGTCTCCACCACGGCACGACACTAGCCCCGGGACGTGAGGAAACACTGGAGATCCCCCGATGTTCCAATGAATCCCTGATGTGGCCGTGGAGTGCGCCCGGGCGACGATTCACGGTGGACGCCATGGTTTGTAGCCACGGCTTTGTGGTGGACGTAGAAATGCGTGATGGTCTTGAACTACTCAACCCCAGTCTTTCGGGGGAGCTGTTCAAGACCATCACGTCTTAGAAGAAGTCCGGCGGTGTCCTACTCTCCCACACCCTACCGAGTGCAGTACCATCGGCGCTGAAGGGCTTAGCTTCCGGGTTCGGAATGTGACCGGGCGTTTCCCACTTCGCTATAACCACCGTAACACTATGAAACATAGCAACCCATCATGGCGAGTGTATTGTTTCAGAATTACACAGGGACGCGAGCACTAGCACAACAATACTGAGTGTGATAATAAGTTATCGGTTCATTAGTACCGGTCAGCTACAACCATTACTGGTCTTCCACATCCGGCCTATCAACCCCATCGTCTCTAGGGAACCTCTCACACACAAGGTGTATGGAAACCTCATCTCGAAGCGTGCTTCCCGCTTAGATGCTTTCAGCGGTTATCACTTCCGAACGTAGCCAATCAGCGGTGCTCCTGGCGGAACAACTGACACACCAGAGGTTCGTCCATCCCGGTCCTCTCGTACTAGGGACAGGTCTTCTCAAGTTTCCTACGCGCACAGCGGATAGGGACCGAACTGTCTCACGACGTTCTAAACCCAGCTCGCGTACCGCTTTAATGGGCGAACAGCCCAACCCTTGGGACCTACTCCAGCCCCAGGATGCGACGAGCCGACATCGAGGTGCCAAACCATGCCGTCGATATGAGCTCTTGGGCAAGATCAGCCTGTTATCCCCGGGGTACCTTTTATCCGTTGAGCGACGGCGCTTCCACAAGCCACCGTCGGGTCACTAGTCCCCACTTTCGTGCCTGCTCGACATGTCTGTCTCACAGTCAAGCTCCCTTGTGCACTTACACTCAAAACCTGATTGCCAACCAGGCTGAGGGAACCTTTGGGCGCCTCCGTTACCCTTTAGGAGGCAACCGCCCCAGTTAAACTACCCATCAGGCACTGTCCCTGATCCGGATCACGGACCGAAGTTAGGAGCCCAATACGACCAGAGTGGTATTTCAACAATGACTCCACACACACTGGCGTGCATGCTTCACAGTCTCCCACCTATCCTACACAAGCCGTACCGAACACCAATACCAAACTGTAGTAAAGGTCCCGGGGTCTTTCCGTCCTGCTGCGCGTAACGAGCATCTTTACTCGTACTGCAATTTCGCCGAGTTCGTGGTTGAGACAGTGGAGAAGTCGTTACGCCATTCGTGCAGGTCGGAACTTACCCGACAAGGAATTTCGCTACCTTAGGATGGTTATAGTTACCACCGCCGTTTACTGGGGCTTAAATTCTCAGCTTCACCACCGAAGTGATTAACCAGTCCTCTTAACCTTCCAGCACCGGGCAGGCGTCAGTCCGTATACATCGAATTACTTCTTCGCACGGACCTGTGTTTTTAGTAAACAGTCGCTTCTCCCTGGTCTCTGCGACCCTCACCCCTAGCCCGTACGGGCTTCAAGGCTTGGGCCCCCCTTCTCCCGAAGTTACGGGGGCATTTTGCCGAATTCCTTAACCACGATTCACTCGATCGCCTTAGTATTCTCTACCTAACCACCTGAGTCGGTTTGGGGTACGGGCGGCTCGAACCTCGCTAGAAGTTTTTCTCGACAGCATAGGATCACCCTGCTTCCCACATACGTGGTCACCATCACATCTCAGCCACATCACTGACGGATTTACCTACCAGTGGGCCTACATGCTTGGACGGGGACTACCATCGCCCCGCGGAGGCTACCTTCCTGCGTCACTCCATCGCTTACCTACTACACGATCGGGTCACACGCTCCCCACACCAGATGATCCCGAAGGACCGGTTGGCATGGTTCGGGTGTTTAGCATCCCATGGTTCAGTATGGGCGGTTCTTCGCCGGTTCCGGAATATCAACCGGATGTCCATCGACTACGCCTGTCGGCCTCGCCTTAGGTCCCGACTTACCCAGGGCAGATTAGCTTGACCCTGGAACCCTTGGTTATTCGGCGGACGGGTTTCTCACCCGTCATTCGCTACTCATGCCTGCATTCTCACTCGTGTAGCATCCACGACTCGATCACTCGGCCGCTTCACTCGCCACACGACGCTCCCCTACCCAACAACACCCCCGTTAAGGGTCAGTGTGTCATTGCCACAGCTTCGGTGATGTGCTTGAGCCCCGCTACATTGTCGGCGCGGAATCACTTGACCAGTGAGCTATTACGCACTCTTTAAAGGGTGGCTGCTTCTAAGCCAACCTCCTGGTTGTCACAGCAACTCCACATCCTTTCCCACTTAGCACACGCTTAGGGACCTTAGCTGATGATCTGGGCTGTTTCCCTCTCGACTACGAAGCTTATCCCCCGCAGTCTCACTGCCACGCTCTCACTTACCGGCATTCGGAGTTTGGTTGACGTCAGTAACCCGGTGGGGCCCATCAGCCATCCAGTAGCTCTACCTCCGGCAAGAAACACGCGACGCTGCACCTAAATGCATTTCGGGGAGAACCAGCTATCACGGAGTTTGATTGGCCTTTCACCCCTACCCACAGCTCATCCCCTCAGTTTTCAACCTAAGTGGGTTCGGTCCTCCACGCCGTCTTACCGGCGCTTCAACCTGGCCATGGGTAGATCACTCCGCTTCGGGTCTAGACCCAGCGACTCAAACGCCCTATTCGGACTCGCTTTCGCTACGGCTACCCCACACGGGTTAACCTCGCCACTGAGCACTAACTCGCAGGCTCATTCTTCAAAAGGCACGCCGTCACCCCACACAGAGGCTCCGACGGATTGTAAGCACACGGTTTCAGGATCTATTTCACTCCCCTCCCGGGGTTCTTTTCACCTTTCCCTCACGGTACTAGTCCGCTATCGGTCACCAGGGAATATTTAGGCTTAGCAGGTGGTCCTGCCAGATTCACACGAGATTTCACGGGCCCCGTGCTACTTGGGAAACAGCACAACACAGCCACACACGTTTCGTCTACGGGAGTCGCACCCTCTACGCTCAACCATTCAAGATTGTTCAACTACGCACATGGTTTCTTACTGCGCACCCTCATGTCAGTGAGGATCAGCACTGTCCCACAACCCCACAACCGCAACCCCTGACAGGTCTCACACGATCATGGTTTAGCCTCATCCGCTTTCGCTCGCCACTACTCACGGAATCACTCTTGTTTTCTCTTCCTGTGGGTACTGAGATGTTTCACTTCCCCACGTTCCCTCCCAACACCCTATGTGTTCAGGTGCAGGTGCCATGACATGATTCATGGCGGGTTTCCCCATTCGGAAATCCCCGGATCACAGCCTGTTTATCGACTCCCCGAGGCATATCGCAGATTACAACGTCCTTCATCGGTTCCTGGTGCCAAGGCATCCACCGTGTGCCCTTAAAAACTTAAGATCACAGATACTAGATGCTCGCGTCCACTGTGTAATTCTCAAACAACACGCCACACACAACCCCACACACCCAAACCCCATCCAACAAGATGAAGAGCCTTCACTTGGTGTGTGATCTTGTGTTGACCACAACCCCAGAACACGATCCGTGTCCTGAGAACCCAACAACGCGCCGAACACAACCCCAACACACTCACCACCACCACGCTTTCCCCAACCAGCCCCACATCCTCACCCCATCAAGGGATCAAGACGCGTATGACTGGTTCGTACTCGCTGATGCCGGCAACCATGCAGGCTGCACCATGATCATCGTTCCACCCATGAGCACCCCCCACACACGAACGGTGTGGCAAGGGCTTGATGCTCCTTAGAAAGGAGGTGATCCAGCCGCACCTTCCGGTACGGCTACCTTGTTACGACTTAGTCCCAATCGCCAGTCCCACCTTCGACGGCTCCCCCCACAAGGGTTAGGCCACCGGCTTCGGGTGTTACCGACTTTCGTGACTTGACGGGCGGTGTGTACAAGGCCCGGGAACGTATTCACCGCAGCGTTGCTGATCTGCGATTACTAGCGACTCCGACTTCATGGGGTCGAGTTGCAGACCCCAATCCGAACTGAGACCGGTTTTTTGGGATTAGCTCCACCTCACGGTTTCGCAACCCTCTGTACCGGCCATTGTAGCATGCGTGAAGCCCAAGACATAAGGGGCATGATGATTTGACGTCATCCCCACCTTCCTCCGAGTTGACCCCGGCAGTCTCCCATGAGTCCCCACCCGAAGTGCTGGCAACATGGAACGAGGGTTGCGCTCGTTGCGGGACTTAACCCAACATCTCACGACACGAGCTGACGACAACCATGCACCACCTGTACACCAGTCCGAAGACGCACACATCTCTGCATGATTCCGGTGTATGTCAAGCCTTGGTAAGGTTCTTCGCGTTGCATCGAATTAATCCGCATGCTCCGCCGCTTGTGCGGGCCCCCGTCAATTCCTTTGAGTTTTAGCCTTGCGGCCGTACTCCCCAGGCGGGGCGCTTAATGCGTTAGCTGCGGCACGGAACTCGTGGAATGAGTCCCACACCTAGCGCCCAACGTTTACGGCATGGACTACCAGGGTATCTAATCCTGTTCGCTCCCCATGCTTTCGCTTCTCAGCGTCAGTAATGGCCCAGAGACCTGCCTTCGCCATCGGTGTTCCTCCTGATATCTGCGCATTTCACCGCTACACCAGGAATTCCAGTCTCCCCTACCACACTCTAGTCTGCCCGTACCCACTGCAGAACCGGAGTTAAGCCCCGGTCTTTCACAGCAGACGCGACAAACCGCCTACAAGCTCTTTACGCCCAATAATTCCGGACAACGCTCGCACCCTACGTATTACCGCGGCTGCTGGCACGTAGTTAGCCGGTGCTTCTTCTCCAGGTACCGTCACGTTAGCTTCGTCCCTGGTGAAAGAGGTTTACAACCCGAAGGCCGTCATCCCTCACGCGGCGTCGCTGCATCAGGCTTTCGCCCATTGTGCAATATTCCCCACTGCTGCCTCCCGTAGGAGTCTGGGCCGTGTCTCAGTCCCAGTGTGGCCGGTCGCCCTCTCAGGCCGGCTACCCGTCGTCGCCTTGGTAGGCCATTACCCCACCAACAAGCTGATAGGCCGCGAGTCCATCCCCCACCACAAAAACTTTCCACCAACACTCCATGCGGAGATCGGTCGTATCCAGTATTAGACCCAGTTTCCCAGGCTTATCCCAGAGTGAGGGGCAGGTTACTCACGTGTTACTCACCCGTTCGCCACTAATCCACACCAGCAAGCTGGTGCTTCATCGTTCGACTTGCATGTGTTAAGCACGCCGCCAGCGTTCGTCCTGAGCCAGGATCAAACTCTCCGTAGAAAAAATTTGTTACCCTGACCGAGAAAAAAACGGTGACAAACAACAACCCCAAAAGGGTCATCGTCGTTCTGTACAATCATTAATCACTCAGCCAAAACACGCGACACTCCATAAGTGCCACTAAAATGTTTGGCGATGATCACATCGGCACGCTGTTGAGTTCTCAAAACACCATCGCACACCACACGAAGCGGCGAACTTTCGCTCGCCACCCGCTCGGGGCAACTTCTTAACCGTAATCCATCCGGCTCTTGGGCGTCAATTCCGGCTCTCGCCGTCATCTCGCGCACTTGGCTCCAGATGAAGCATCAGCCGGGCCGCACCGTCGTGTACCTGCCGGACCTTCGATCATGGATCGAAGCGGGGTTTTCGCTTCCGGTGCCCGCCCTGTCGGGCTGACTTCGTAAACATTAGCCCAGGTTCTTCGGAGCGTGCAAATCGGGCCGGCCGAGCCGCTTGGGCCGTTCCCCTCCGCGGCGGGGGCGTGGCACCTAGACTCGCATCGGAAACCGTGGGCGACCGCGCCCAAAGCCGGAAGGAACACTCCATGCCTGAAGCCGTCATCGTCTCCGCAGCACGCACGCCCATCGGGCGCGCGTTCAAGGGTTCACTCAAGGATGTCCGACCCGACGACCTCGCCGCCCAGGTCGTCGAGGCCGCCCTCGCCAAGGTGCCCGACCTCGACCGCTCGCTCGTCGAGGATCTGTACCTGGGGTGCGCCGAGCCCTCCGGGCGCCACGGCAACAACATGGCTCGCGTCGTCTCGGTCCTGCTCGGGATGGACACCGTGCCGGGCGCCACCGTCAACCGCTTCTGCGCCAGCTCCGTGCAGACGACGCGCATGGCCGCTCACGCCATCAAGGCCGGCGAGGGCGACATCTTCATCTCCGCCGGCGTCGAGTGCGTCTCCCAATACACGAACTTTGCCGGTGCGGGTGCTTCGGACGACGCTGACCTCAACCCCCGCTTCGCCGACGCCATGGCCCGAACCCTCGAGACGGCCAAGACGAACGCACGCTGGAGCGACCCCCGTGAGTCGGGCGAGCTTCCCGACGTCTACATCGCGATGGGCCAGACCGCCGAGAACGTCGCCACCTACCGCGGCGTCTCCCGTCAGGAGCAGGACGAGTGGGCCGTCCGCTCGCAGAACTTCGCGGAGAAGGCCATCGCCGACGGGTTCTTCGCCCGCGAGATCGCCCCCGTCACGCTCGCGGACGGCACTGTCGTCTCCACCGATGACGGCCCCCGCGCCGGCGTCACGTACGACTCGGTCGCCGGACTCAAGCCCGTCTTCCGCGAGGAGGGCACCGTCACCGCCGGTAACTGCTGCCCGCTCAACGACGGCGCCGCGGCGCTCGTCGTCATGAGCGACGTCAAGGCCCAGCAGCTCGGCCTCAAGCCGCTCGCCCGCGTCGTCTCCACCGGCGTCAGCGGCCTCTCCCCCGAGATCATGGGCATGGGCCCCGTCGAGGCCAGCAAGCAGGCCCTCGCTCGCGCCGGAATGAGCATCGACGACATCGACCTGTACGAGATCAACGAGGCCTTCGCCGCGCAGGTGCTGCCGAGCGCCCACGACCTCGGCATGGACCTCGACAAGCTGAACGTTCACGGCGGCGCCATCGCTCTCGGCCACCCCTTCGGCTCGACCGGCGCGCGCATCACGACGACGCTGCTCAACGGACTCCAGTCCACCGACGGCCAGTTCGGCCTCGAGACGATGTGCGTCGGCGGCGGCCAGGGCATGGCCATCATCTACGAACGCCTCAACTGATCGACCCCGCTGCTCGGCGCGGCCGAGCGGCGCTGGCGATCAAGACACCGCATGACACGAACGGCGGGCCCTTTGGGGCCCGCCGTTCGTGTCATGCCGTGGCACTCGTCCCGTGGTGACGCTCGGCCGAGGCATCGCATGCGGGTGGTCGTCATGCGCACGTTCCCATGGGATGCGCGTGTGCAGGCTGTACCGCGGGGTGGATGAACGCCGCGATTGATCTCGTAGGGTGTGCCGGCCATGCCCAGCCCGGGTTCAGGCCTGCGCACGGTCCTGCGACGTCGCGACGTTGACCATCCAGTTCGCGCCGAAGCTGTCGGTCAGCATTCCGAACTCGTCCCCCCACATCTGGACGGCGAGCGACAGCGTCACGTCGGCGCCTTCAGAGAGCGCCGCGAACCATCCGCGCAGGTCGTCGGCGTCGTCGCCGGAGAGCGAGATCGTGATGCTGCCACCTGGCGTGTGCTCCATCTGCTCCGGCGTGTCCGAGGCCATGAGCGTGAAACCGGACGGCGTCTTCAGCATGCCGTGCAAGACCTTGTCCGCCCCGGCGCCCTCGACTCCCATGTCACCGAACGTCGAGATCGTCAGTTCGCGCCGAAGACCCGGGCGTAGAACTCGAGTGCGTCCTTCGCGGTGTCGCGGAACTGGATGTAGGGGTTCATGCGCGAGGTCATACGGAGCTCCTGAGATCAACGCGGCGGGGCGCCACGCCCGTGCGACGGCCCCCGGGGCAGCACCCACGGCCGTCGAGTTCGCGTCTCAGCCGACGGAGCTCATCTGCCAGTGCCAGGCGCTGCCCGTCGGATGCGCCGGACGAGCCGTCAGCCATTGTCGCGGGGTTCACCACGTCGTGGACGAGCGTCGCGATGACCGCGGCAGCCCACGCGCCGTCGAACTGCGCCGTGCGCGCCGCCAGCCGTTCCGACTCCTCGTCCTCCCCCGCAACCATGCGGACGAACCGTGCGAGCGCGCAGGCTGCATGGTCGGCCGGCGCGCCCGGAGGCAGCGCCCGCAACGTGCGGACGACCCGCCCGAGTTCATCCCCGAGCGGGTCGCCGGCGCCAGGAAGAATCGCCGTCATCGTCAGTCTCGGAGGCGGGCGATGAGACGCAGCATCTCGACGTAGAGCCACACCACGCTCAGCATCAGGCCGTACGCCATGAGCCACGACGTCTGGCGCGGAACGCCTGCGTTGACGCCCTGCTGGATCGAGTCGAAGTCAATCGCGAGCGAGTACGAGGCGAGTGCCACCGCGAACAGCGAGATGCCGATGCCGAGGGCGCCACTGCCGCCGATGCCGAAGCCGCTCTGCAGCCCCGTCAGGACGAGAACGAAATTGACGAGCGCGAACAGCAGGTACCCGATGAGCATGCCCGCGAAGATGCGACGGGAGCGCGCCGTCACGCGGATGACGCCGGTCTTGTACCCCAGCAACATCCCGCCGAAGACACACAGCGTCGCGAGGATCGCCTGCCCGACCACCCCGGGGTAGGCCGAGTTGAAGAACGCGCTGGCGGCGCCGAGGAACAACCCCTCGAACACCGTGTAGGCGAGGATCAGCGGAACCGAGATCGTCTTGCGGAACGCGATGACGAGCGACAGCACGAAAGCGACGATGCCACCGCCGGCCCACAGGCCGAGGGCCGTCGAACTCGTCTGCGAGTCGATCGCCCGATCTGCGAAGACGAACGTGCCCGCCGCCACGACGAGCAGCAGCCCGAAGAGGTTGAGTGACTTCGTGACGACGTCATCGAGCGTCATCCGCTCCGGCTGCACCTGTGGCGCACCGAACGTCGGGTTGTACATGGGCCCGGACGCCGGCTGTTGTGGGAAGCCGTACCCCTGCTGCTGCCCACCCGCCTGAAAGCCTGCGGCCTGACCTGAACGCATGTCACGCTCGAACTTGCTGAACACCGGATTACCGGCCATGGGGCCCCTCCTCAAGGACGTGACGTGGTGCCCTCGACGGGATTCGAACCCGCACTGAAGCGATTTTAAGTCGCCTGCCTCTGCCGTTGGGCTACGAGGGCACCTCATCCTAACGACAGGGTCATGACGCCCTTGCGGACGACATGACCTCGTTCACCATGACAACGCCCCGGCAGAACGCGGTGTTCCCCGGGGCGCCTTCGTGCCATGCGCTCTGCCTCAAAGCATGCTCATCGCGATGCCGTCGAGAATGTCCGACTCGCTCGTCACGCACGTGGTGACGCCCGCGCGCTCGCGCATGCGTCCGACGATCGTGCGCCAGATCAGCGCGCCCGCGCCGATGACGTCGACACGACCCGGATGCATGAAGCCCATCGCGCCGCGCTCGGCGCACGTCGCACCCAGGACGGCGTCGCACGAGCCGATCACCTGCTCGCTCGTGAGGCACGCACCGTGGATGCGCGACGAGTCGTACGCAGACAGCCCCAGCGCGTGCGCCGTCACCGTCGTGATCGAACCGGCGAGGCCGACGAGCGTCGCGACCTGTGACAGGTCGACGGCGGCCTCCGCCTCGTCGAGGGCGGCATCGATATCGACGAGGGCAGCGTCGATCTCGGCCTGCGTCGGCGGATCGCTGCGCAGGTGACGCTCACTCAGGCGCACGGAGCCGATGTCGAGGGAGATCGACTGCTCGACATCCTGCGAGCCGCGCACCAGCTCCGTCGACCCGCCGCCGAGATCGACGACGAGATACGGCGCGCGCGCCTCGGCACCGAGGCCTGCCGTCGCGCCGGCGAAACTGAGCGCCGCCTCCTCCAGCCCGGAAACGACCTCGGGGACGACGTCGTCCCCGAACGCGGCGAACGCGCGTCGCACGCCGTCGGTGAATTCATCCGCGTTGGCGGCGTCGCGGGAGGCCGACGTCGCGACGAAGCGGACGGTGTCGACGTCGTACTCCCGACACAGCTGGGCGTACTCGCGCGTGACGAGCAGGGTGCGCTGCATCGCGGCGTCGGCGATGCGGCCCGAGACGTCGATGCCCTGGCCGAGGCGCACGATCTCGCTGCGCCGCGCCAGGTAGGTGAGCCCCGACCCGCCGTCGGCCGCCACGAGCAACCTGATCGAGTTGGTCCCGCAGTCGATCGCCGCGACCCGACGCTCACTCATGGTCATCGTCTCCTTGGTCTCCCGCACCGCAACAGCCGTTCTTCCACCACGCATCGCCGAGCAACGCCAGCGCTTCGTCACCGAGCGGGTTGATGCCGGGGCCCACCGACAGCGAGTGCGCGACCAGCACGTGCAGGCACTTGACGCGCGTCGGCATGCCGCCGGCGGAGATGCCGTCGATCTCCGGCACGTCGCCGAGCTCGCCGCGGCGCCTCAGATAATCCTCGTGGGCGGCGCGGTAGGCGGCCGCAAGGTCGGCGTCGGCTTCGAGACGCTCGCTCATCTCCTTCATGACACCCTGCGACTCGAGCGTCGAGATGGCACCCGTCAGGCGGGGGCACGTCGCGTAGAACGACGTCGGGAACGGAGTGCCGTCCGGCAGGCGCGGCAGCGTGCGCACCACCGTCGGACACCCGCACGCACAACGCGCCGACACCTCGACCGCACCGCGCGGCACCCGTCCGAGCTGCTTCTCGATCGCCGCAACATCCTGCGGGCTGACGCCCGAGTGTTCGTTCATGTCCATCGTGCTCACTTCTCGCCCTCCGCCGGGGTCGAGATCGAACCCCAGATCTGCCCGTACCACGGGTGCGATGACAGACCCGTGGCATCTGCCACGCCGTTGCGCGGCGTCGTCGCGTGCGTCGTGCCGGCATCGTCCACGTACACCGTGATCGACTTGCCCGGCATCGCGTACCCGAGCCGCTCCTGCGCCTGCTGCTTCACGTACGCCGGGTCGTCCCAGCGTTTGCGCTCGGCGGTCAGCGCGTCGACGCGCTGCTGACCGGCGACCTTCTCCCGCTTCAATTCCGCGATCTCGCTGCGCTGCTGCAGATAGCTGCGCAGCGTGGGCGTGAGGACGACGAGCATGACGGCGAGCAGAGCGCTCATCGTGATGAAACGGCGAACCGTGCCCGGGTCGGCTCGACGACGCGCCACCGGCGCCTCGTCGAGCTGCTGACGCAGTGTCGGACGTGTCGAGCCACGCGGACTCGAGCCGCGTGGGCGGGAACGATCGCGGCCGGCGGGACGCGAGCCGGTGCGGGCGCGCGAACCTCCCGCCCCGGTGTCATCACCGGAGCGGGAGGTGCGGAAACTGCGATTCGCCAAGACGCCGCTCAGTTGTTCGAGAAGCGCGGGAAGGCCTTGCGACCGGCGTAGACCGCCGCGTCGTCGAGGTCCTCCTCGATGCGCAGCAGCTGGTTGTACTTCGCCACGCGCTCCGAGCGCGCCGGGGCACCCGTCTTGATCTGGCCGCAGTTCGTCGCCACGGCGAGGTCGGCGATCGTCGTGTCCTCCGTCTCACCGGAACGGTGCGACATCATGCAGCGGTAACCGTTCGTCTGGGCGAGGGTGACGGCGTCGAGCGTCTCCGTCAGCGAACCGATCTGGTTGACCTTGACGAGCAGCGCGTTGCCGGCCGCGTTGTCGATGCCCTTCTGCAGACGCTCGGGGTTGGTGACGAACAGGTCGTCACCGACGAGCTGCACGGCGTCACCGAGCTTGTCGGTGATGTGCGCCCAGCCGTCCCAGTCGTCCTCGTTGAGCGGGTCCTCGATGGAGACGAGCGGGTACGCCTCGACGAGTTCGGCGTAGTAGTTCGTCATCCACTCCGCGTCGCGCTTCTGCCCCTCGAACGTGTACGTGCCGCCGTCGTAGAACTCGGACGCCGCGACGTCGAGCGCCAGCGCGATCTGCTCGCCCGGCTTGTACCCGGCCTTCTCGACGGCTTCGAGGATGAGGTCGAGCGCCGCACGGTTCGACTCGAGGTTCGGGGCGAAGCCACCCTCGTCGCCGAGGCCCGTCGCGAGACCCTTGTCCTTGAGGACGGCCTTGAGCGCGTGGTAAACCTCCGTGCCCATGCGCAGGGCCTCCTTGAAGCTCTCCGCACCGATCGGCGCGATCATGAACTCCTGGATGTCGACGTTCGTGTCCGCGTGCGAACCACCGTTGAGGATGTTCATCATCGGCACCGGCAGCACGTGCGCGTTGGGGCCACCAACGTAGCGGTACAACGGCAGACCCGCAGACTTCGCGGCCGCCTTGGCCACGGCCAGCGAGACGCCGAGGATGGCGTTCGCGCCGAGCTTGCCCTTGTTGTCCGTGCCGTCGAGCTCGATCATCTCGGCGTCGATGAGGCGCTGCTCATCCGCGTCGAAACCGACGAGGTGCGGCGCGATCTGCTCGATGACGGCGTCGACGGCGTCCTCGACACCCTTGCCGCCGTAGCGCTTCTTGTCGCCGTCACGACGCTCGACCGCCTCGAAGGCGCCCGTCGAGGCACCCGACGGGACAGCCGCGCTCTCGTTGGTGCCGTCGTCGAGGAGCACGACGGCCTCGACCGTGGGGTTGCCGCGCGAGTCAAGGATCTCGCGAGCGCCGATGCCTTCAATGGTTGCCACAGAACTCTCCGATACACGTGGTTGATTCGGGCAGCGGGTCTGATCACCCGCGTCAGTGTCGAGCCTAACGAACCGCTGGGGTACTGCCGGGTAGGAACGTGGGGTCTGTCGAGAACGGGACGCGCGTCACCCGCCGCCTCGCGGCAGGTCGGCGTCCGGCGGGGCGGGGTGGGGCTCGGCGTGCTCAGCGTGGTCGATGCCCCCGAGGTGATCACCGAGGGGCGCGGCGTGCAGGCGCGACAGCGTGGCGGAGAGCGCGACGCTCGGGTCGACTCCGAGGCCACGGGCCTGCACGACGAGGTCGAGCAGCGCCGCCCCGATGGAATCCTCGGCGGCGAGGGCCTCGACGCGTTCGGCCTGCCCCGCCTTCGTCAACCGCCCGACGACCTTGACGGCCCGCTCGAGCGGCGGCAGCCCGGCCGGGATGCCTGCCAGCGGATCGTTCGCGTCACGCTCCGGTTTCTCGGCCGCCTTGATCCTCGCCCATTCGGCCTCGACCTCCTCGGGGTTCGAGGCGGCACCGTCGGCGAAGACGTGCGGGTGACGCCTGACCAGCTTCTCGACGAGCGTCGCCGCGACGTCGTCGACGTCGAAGCCGTCCTCCTCGCGCTCCGCGGCCACGCGGGCGTGGAAGAGCACCTGGAGCAGCACGTCGCCGAGCTCCTCCCGCAGGTGCTCGCCGCTCGCCTCGGCGATGGCCTCGGTGACCTCGAACGCCTCCTCGACGAGGTACGGAGCGAGGCTCGCGTGCGTCTGCTGGGCATCCCACGGGCAGCCGCCGGGCGAGCGCAACGTGTCCATGACGGCGACGGCGTCGAGCAGGCGCGAACCGGGGGCGTCCCACGACCCGACGACGACCTCGACGGGCGGCGGGTCGTCGAGACGCGTCAGCTCGCCGGCGAGCGCGTCGGTGAGACCGGGATCGGCGTCCGCCGAACCTAGCCAGACGACGTGACGCCCGGCGACCCCCGCCGCGACGAGGGCATGTGCCGTGGCGGCCGGGGGCTCGTCACGGATCTCGACGTCGAAGCCCTCGTCGCGCGTGACCTCGACGAGCGGTTCGTCACCCGCGCGGCCCAGGACGGCGTCAGCGCTTTCGAGCCGCCGCCAGGCGTCGCGCGTCATCAGCCCGGCGGGCACCCGCGGGCTGACGACGAGCAGGGCGATGCTGCCGCTCATCGTCGCGCTCCGCCCGCGCGCGCCATCTCCTGCGCCGCCGCGGCGGCGGCGATGTCGTCGAGCAGCACGGCCTGGACGAGCTGCGCCGCCCACTGCAGGATCGCCTGGTCGCGAAGCGGCTTGCCGGCGACGGGCTTCGTCATCGGCATGGGCACCAGCAACCGCTCCTGGTTGGTCTTGACGAGCGTGCCCGGGAAGAGGCGCTCGAGGCGCATCTGCTGCGACTCGCGCAACTCGGTGACCGGGCCGAAACGGACGTACTTGCCCTGCACCCCGATGTCGCTGATGCCCGCTTGCCGCGCGATGGTACGCAGCCGGGCCACGTCGAACAGGTTGAGCACAGGTGCGGGCGGCTCGCCGTAGCGGTCCTTCAGCTCGGCGATGATCTCGTCGAGGGCCGCCTCGTTCTCCACGCTCGCGAGCTTCTTGTACGCCTCGAGGCGCAGCCGCTCCCCCGGCACGTACTCGTGCGGCAGGTGGGCGTCGACGGGCAGTTCGATCTTGATCTCGACCGGCATCGACGAGGTGTCGTCGCCGCGGTAGTCGGCGACGGCCTCACCGACCATGCGGACGTACAGGTCGAACCCAACCCCCGCGATGTGGCCGGACTGCTCGCCGCCGAGCAGGTTGCCGGCACCGCGGATCTCCAGATCCTTCATCGCGATCTGCATGCCCGCGCCGAGGTCGGTGTTGCTCGCGATCGTCTGCAACCGGTCGTGCGCCGTCTCGGTCAGCGGCTTCTCGGCCGGGAACATGAAGTAGGCGTACGCGCGCTCGCGACCGCGCCCCACGCGACCGCGCAGCTGGTGCAGCTGGCTGAGGCCGAGCTGGTCGGCGCGCTCGACGATGAGGGTGTTGGCGTTGGCGATGTCGAGACCCGTCTCGACGATCGTCGTCGAGACGAGCACGTCGAACTTGCGCTCCCAGAAGTCGACGACGACCTCCTCCAGGCGTGCCTCCCCCATCTTGCCGTGCGCCGTCGCGACCCGCGCCTCGGGCACGAGTTCGCGGATTCGCGCAGCCTGCTTCTCGATGCTGCCGACCTTGTTGTGGACGTAGAACACCTGACCTTCGCGCATCAGCTCGCGTCGGATGGCCGCCGTCAGCTGCTTCTCGTCGTACGCCCCGACGAACGTCAGGACGGGGTGACGCTCCTCCGGCGGCGTCGCGAGCGTCGACATCTCGCGGATACCGGTGACAGCCATCTCGAGCGTGCGCGGGATCGGCGTCGCCGACATCGCAAGCACGTCGACGGCCGTGCGCATCTGCTTGAGCTGCTCCTTGTGCTCGACGCCGAAGCGCTGCTCCTCGTCGACGATGACGAGCCCGAGATCCTTGAACTCGATCTCCTTGCTCAGCAACCGGTGCGTTCCGATGACGAGGTCGATCGAGCCGTCCTTGAGCCCCGCGAGGACCTCGCGCGCCTCCTTGTCGCTCTGAAAACGCGACAGCGACGCGAGCTTGACGGGGAAGCCCGCGTAACGCTCCGCGAACGTCTGATAGTGCTGCTTGACGAGCAGCGTCGTCGGCACGAGGACCGCGACCTGCTTGGAATCCTGCACCGCCTTGAACGCCGCGCGCACCGCGATCTCGGTCTTGCCGTAGCCCACGTCACCGCAGACGAGACGGTCCATGGGCACCGTCTTCTCCATGTCGGCCTTGACCTCTTCGATGCTCGAGAGCTGATCGGGCGTCTCGACGTACGCGAAGGCGTCCTCCAGCTCGCGCTGCCACGGCGTGTCGGGCGCGAACGCGTGACCCGGCGTCGCCTGTCGAGCCGAGTACAGGCGGATGAGCTCGCCGGCGATCTGCTTGACGTGACGGCGGGCTTTCGACTTGGTCGCCGCCCAGTCCGAGCCGCCCATCTTCGACAGCGTCGGCATCTCGCCGCCGACGTAGCGCGTCACCTGGTCGAGCTGGTCGGTGGGCACGAACAGCCGGTCGCCGGGCTGACCTCGCTTGCTCGCCGCGTACTCGAGGACGAGATATTCGCGCGTCGCGCCGCCGACGGTACGCTGCATCATCTCGACGAACCGGCCGACACCGTGCTGTTCGTGGACGACGTGATCGCCCGGCTTGAGCTGCAGCGGGTCGACGACGTTGCGGCGGCGCGACGGCATGCGTCGCATGTCCTTCGTGCTCGCCGTTCCCGCCGAGCCGGTGAGGTCGGCCTCGGTGAGGACGACGAGCCCCGCAGCGGGCATCTCGAAGCCGCGGCCGAGCGAACCCGTCGCGACCTCGACACCGGGGGCGACCTGCGTCATCGGGCGCGCGGCGAGGTCGTGCTCGGCGAACACCTGGGTGACGCGCTTGGCGAAGCCCGGGCCGTCCGTCACGACGGCGACGCTGCGCCCGGCCGCGACGTGAGCCGCGACCTCGGCGGACGCGCGCTCGGTGTCGCCGCGGTAGTTCGGCACGTCCTGCGAGTCGATCGTGACGCGGGTACCCGGCAGGTCGTCCTCGAGGAACTCGTGCAACTCGTCGTCGGCCGCGAACGAGCTGAACGACCACCAGGGGTGAGCGGTCGCGAGCGCATGCTCACGCAGTTCGAGAAGGCTGCGGTACGACGCGCCGTCGAGCACGCCTCGTAGGTCAACGGGGACGGCGTTGCCGGCGGCCGCATTGGTCCAGCTCGCCTCGAGGAACTCCTGCGACGTCGAGACGAGGTCGTGCGCGCGGGTGCGGACGCGCTCGGGGTCGACGAGAACGACGCGCGCAGCATCCGGCAGCACGTCGATGAGCGTCTCCATGCCGGCCGGCAGCAGCGCCGGCATGAGCGACTCCATGCCCTCGACGGCGATGCCCTCGCTGACCTTCGTCAACATGTCGGCGACGCCCAGCAGGCTCGGCGCGAGCTCAGCCGCGCGCTCACGGACCTCGGGGGTGAGCAGCAGTTCGCGGCACGGCGGGGCCCACAGCCCGTGCGGGTTGACCTCGAGCGAACGCTGGTCGGCCACCTTGAACCAGCGGATCTCCTCGACGGTGTCGCCCCAGAACTCCAGGCGCACCGGGTGATCCTCGGTGGGCGGGAACACGTCGAGGATGCCACCGCGCACGGCGAACTCGCCGCGGCGCTCGACCATGTCGACGCGCGTGTAGGCCGCGGCGACGAGGGCTTCCACGATGTCCTCGAGCGGGCGCTCGTCACCTGCGGCGAGGCTCACGGGTTCGAGGTCGCCGAGGCCCTTCGCCATGGGCTGCATGAGGGCGCGCACCGACGCGACGACGACGCGGACGGGCCCGTACGTCCCGCCCGCTTCCGGGTGCCTGAGGCGGCGCAGCACGGCGAGACGCCGCCCGACCGTGTCGGAACGCGGCGACATGCGCTCGTGCGGCAGCGTCTCCCACGACGGGAACTCGGCGACGTCGTCGTAGTCGACGAAGTTGCGCAGGGCCGTCGCCATGTCGTCGGCCTCGCGCCCCGTCGCGGTGACGACGAGCATCGGCCCCGCCGCGTCGCCGCCAGTCTGCAGCAGAGCCGCCACGAGAGGAGCGCGCAGACCGGCCGCGGCCGCGATGTCGACGAGCGACTCGTCCGCGGCCAGCGCGAGCAGCCGCTTGACGGACTCGTCGGCGCACACGCGCGTCAGCAGGGGCGCGAGCGGCAGGTGTGCGGCCTCGGGCATGCGGGCTCCTTCGTCGAATCGGTGACGACGCACGCAGGCGCCGCGCGCGCCCGGAAGGGGCGACGGCTTCGCCGGCGGGCGACGCGTGAAGTCTAGAACGGGGCGGCGACAACCCCGGAATTCCAGGCATTCACCCCCTCATCACCCTGCGGGGCACGAACGATGGAGGGATACGCCGGGGGCAGTCACGGCCGTCCGAACAATTCCACGTCACGCGCCGTCGACGAGCCGTCGAGACGCACGCGCGTCCACCCGTCGGGCGTCGGTTCGAGGACGACGCGCGGCGCGTCATCCCGCCCGGCTCGCTGGTCGCTGGGGCCGCGCTCCTCGATGACCCGGGCGTGCAGGAACGACGACCAGCGCGTTCGTACGATGACGTCGCGTGAGGGTTCGACCCGCAGGATGAGGTGGGAGGAGGTCTTGTCCGTGATCGTGGCGCCGTCGGTGACGAGCGGCTTGGCGTCCGGCACCTCGAACACGCGCCACTGGTCGTTCAACCATACCTCGTGCCAGCCCGGGGGCGTCGCGGCGACGGTGCGCCACTGCCCCGTCTTCTTCACCGGATGGCGGTTGAGAGCGACGTAGCGCACCGCCGAATCCTGCAGCCACCCGGTGAGTTCCGCGTCGGAGATGTGCGCCTCGCGGTCGACGAACGCGTCGGAGAGGCTGCGGTCGGCCTGCGTCTCGTACCCGCGCGCCAACCAGAAATCCTCTGCCAGGACGAACGCCGAGGTGTGCGTGCCGTCGGCGACGACCTCGATGCGGCTGTTCTCGATGCCGGGCAACGCCTGGAGCGCGTCCGACAGGGGCCGGTACACCGTCACCGACGACGCCGATGCGCGGGCGTCCGCGAGATCGTGGGCGGTGAAGTACCCCGACCAGACCAGGGCCGGCAGCACGGCGCACGCCGTCGACCGGTTGCTGTGGCGGGCCGTCGCGGCGACGGCGACGGGCAGCACCGCGAAGACGAGGCGCGCGAGGTTGGAGCCGAGCGCGTTGGGGACGGCGGAGAACACGAGCACCGCGACGGCGGCGATGGCGATGGCGAGGACGACCGGTTTCGCAGGCTTGGCGAGCAGGAACAAGCCGAGAAGGACGAGGGAGGTGAGCGCTCTGCCCCAGCCATACCCCTCTGGCCCACTGCTACCCCACACGAGCGACGAGACGCCCATGAAGGCGATGCCGACCAGGATGGGAACGAGCGAGATCCGACGGACGAGCAGCCCCGCCCCGAATCCGACGAGCACGAACGCCACCGCCACGGGTGAGGCGAGGCCGCTGAGGATGACGAGCAGCGACGCCGTCCAGCGACGGTCGCGGATGGCGGCGTCAAGCGCCCCGAGGGCGATGACGGCACCGACGAGGAACGTCGTGCGGCCGGCGCCGAGCGTCATCACGGCGCTCAGCGTCGCGACCCACACGGCCACGATCGGGCGCCGCACCTGCGTGACGGTGAGTGCCACAGCCCATGGGATAGCCGTGGCCGCGAGCGCGACGACGGCGTGGGCACCGAGGGCGGCCGACAGCCAGGGCACGAGGACGGAGTATCCGCCCGGAGGGTGGGCGCCGCTGTACCAGCTGAACCAGTAGCCGAGGCCCACGCCGTCCCGCGCCGCCTGAGCGCGCGCGAGCGCCGCCCACATGTCGCCCACACCGGGCGCGACGACGACGAAGAGCACGCCGGCGAGCGCGACCACCGCGGTCGCGAGCCAGGTGTGCAGCGCGAGCCGGCGGCTCACGCCCTCAGCGGGCATGCACGAGGTTCTGTGCGTCGTCGAGACCGCGGTGGACGAGCAGTTCGACCGCCTCCGCGCCCGAGGGGATGAGGAAGTCGAGTTCGCGTCGCTCGGTCGCGGAGAAGTCCTTGAGTACGAAGTCGCTCACCTCCATGCGTCCGGGCGGGCGCCCGATGCCGAGGCGGACGCGCAGGTAGTCCTTCGTGCCGATGCTCTTGCTGATCGAGCGCAGCCCGTTGTGGCCGCCCTCGCCGCCACCGAACTTCAGGCGCACCGCGCCGAAGTCGATGTCGAGTTCGTCGTGGATGACGACGAGGCGCTCGGCGGGGATCTTGAAGAACTTCATGAGCGCGCTGACGGGGCCGCCCGATTCGTTCATGTATGTGCTCGGCACGGCGAGAACGACCTTCGGGCCGGGCAGCCCGCCCGGCAGCGTCCCCAACCGAATCTCTGCTGCGGCGGCGCGCGCCTTGTGCGCGCGCAGGGCGACGCCGGAGTCAGCGGCCATGCGCTCGACGACCATCGCACCCACGTTGTGCCGGTTGCCGGCGTACCGGGGCCCGGGGTTGCCGAGCCCGACCACCAGCCAGGGTTGCCTGCGCGCCTCATCCACGAGGCCCAAGTATGCCGGATCGCGCATGGGCGCACGCTGGGCACGTCGACGAAACGCGCGCCCTCATGCGCGATCGAGCCGACGACCGCGCCGCGACGGAACGCGAACGACGGGCTGCCGCTCACCAGGATCGGTGAGCGACGGCCCGTCGTCGTGAAGATCCGATGCCCGCGTGGAGGCGGGCGGCGGATCACTCGGAGTCTTCGGAGCCCGCGGCGTCGCCCTCGGCGGGAGCCTCGGCAGCGTCGTCGCCCTCGGTCTCCTGGTCGGACTCCTCGTGCTCGATGCCGGCCTCGGCCTCGGCCTCGGCGAGCTCGGCATCGAGGGCCTCGGCGGAGATCTGCTCGGTGACGTTGATGACGAGCATCTCCTCGTCGGAGACGAGCTCGACACCGGACGGCAGCGTGATCTCCTTGGCGAGGATCTGCGTGCCGGCCTCGGCGCCCTCGACGGAGACGGTGAACGCCTCGGGGATGTCCGTGGCGGGCGTGAGGACCGTCAGCATGCCGTTCTCGGTCGTGACGACGGTCTCGGCGGCGGCCTCACCCTCGGCGTGGACCGGAACGTCGACCTCGACCTTCTCGCCCTTCTTGACGATGACGAGGTCGACGTGCTCGATGAAGCGACGGATGACCTCGCGCTGGACGTCGCGAGCGAGCGCGAGCTCCTCCTTGCCGTCGAAACGGATCGTGAGCAGCGCGTTCGGGTTCTTGACGGCCATCATCGTGTCGTGGCCGGGCAGTTCGAGGTGAACCGGCGTCTCGCCGTGCCCGTAGAGGACGGCGGGGATCATGTCGTTGCGGCGGATGCGGCGCGCGGCGCCCTTGCCGAACTCGGTGCGAAGCTGAGCTTCGAGAACGATCTGGTCAGCAGCCATGGTGGTGCCCTTCGGTGCGTCAGGACCGACGACGCGTGCCGCCGGAATGGTCGGTGGCCTCGTCGGGACGTGACGTGCGGACACGATGCGGGCGCGTCGACGCAGGTCGGCGCGGGCGGCCTGGGGCCGCGGGATCTCGCAGACGAGCGCCACCGCGTCGATCACGGACGCTCGGGGCTCGCTGCGCGCGCCCGTCTCGTCCCTCGCCGAGGCAACCGGAACATTCTAGCGGGGCGGCGCGCGAACACGAAACGGCGTGAACGCGCAGCACCGCGCACCCCGGGTGGGATGCGCGGCGCCGCGTTCGTCAGGGTGAGATCACTCCATCTCGTCGAACATGCTCGTCACGGAGCCGTCCTCGAAGACCTCGCGGATCGCCTGCGACAGCAGCGGTGCGATCGACAGCACCGTCAGCTTGTCGAACTTCTTCTCGTCCGTGATCGGCAGCGTGTCGGTGACGATGACCTCGCGCGCCACCGAGTTCGCGAGCCGCTCGACCGCTGGGTCGGAGAAGATCGCGTGCGTCGAAGCGATGACGACGGACGCCGCGCCCGCGTTCATCAACGCATCGGCGGCGTGGCAGATCGTGCCGCCGGAGTCGATCATGTCGTCGACGAGCAGGCACGTGCGGCCCTCGACGGAGCCGACGACGCGGTTCGCAACCGACTGGTTGGGGCGCGTGACGTCACGCGTCTTGTGGATGAACGCCAGCGGCGCGCCGCTGAGGCGTCTGCTCCACGCCTCAGCGACCTTGATACGGCCTGCGTCCGGCGAGACGACGGCGAGGTTCTCATCGCCGTACTTCTTCGCGACGTAGTCGGTGATGACGGGCAGCGCCTGCAGGTGGTCGACGGGGCCGTCGAAGAAACCCTGGATCTGGTCGGTGTGCAGGTCGACGGCCATGAGGCGGTTCGCGCCGGCCGTCTTGAACATGTCCGCGACCAGGCGCGCCGAGATCGGCTCGCGACCGCGCGACTTCTTGTCCTGACGGGCGTAGCCGTAGAACGGCGCGACGACGGTGATGCGCTTCGCGGAGGCGCGCTTGAGCGCGTCGACCATGATGAGCTGCTCCATGATCCACTGGTTCACGGGAGCGGTGTGGCTCTGGATGACGAACGCGTCGCAGCCGCGCACGGACTCGTCGTAACGCACGTACGTCTCGGAGTTCGCGAAGTCGTACGCCTGCATCGGCACGAGCTGCGTGCCGAGGCCCTCGGCGACCGCCTTCGCGAGCTCGGTGTTGGCCCGCCCGGAGAAGACCATGAGGTTCTTCTCGGTGGTGCGCTTCATGGACAGGCTCACTTCGTGATCCCTTCGTCTGCGGAGGATTCCTCGTCAACACTAGTGGACGCCGCTTCACCGGCGGCGGCCCGAGGCGAGGCGTGCGCGACGTCACGCGCGGCGTCCGCCGTCTTCGTCCCGGCACGGCGGCGCTCGACCCAGCCGTCGATGTTGCGCTGACGGCCGCGTGCGACGGCCATCTGGCCGGCCTCGACGTCACCGTCGACGGCGCTGCCGGCGGCGACGTAGGCGCCCGGAGCGATCGTGACAGGCGCGATGAGCACCGAGTCGGATCCGACGAAACTGTGCGCGCCGACGTGCGTCGTGTGCTTGTTGACGCCGTCGTAGTTGGCGAAGATCGTGCCCGCGCCGATGTTGGCGCCCTCACCGATGACGGCGTCGCCGCAGTACGTGAGGTGCGGCACCTTGGCGCCGTCACCGATCTGCGCGTTCTTCGTCTCGACGAACCCGCCGATCTTGCCCTTCGCGCCGAGTTCGGTGCCCGGGCGCAGGTAGCTGAACGGGCCGACGCTCGCGCCGGCGCCGATCGTCGCGAGGTTGGCCTGCGTGCGCACGACGGACGCGTCGTCGGCCACCTCCGTGTCGACGAGCGTCGTGTCGGGGCCGATCTCGCAGCGCGCACCGATCGTCGTCGCGCCGCGCAGCTGGGTGTTCGGCTGGACGACCGTGTCGCGGCCGATGGAGACGTCGACGTCGACGAACGTCGTCGCCGGGTCGATGACGATGGCGCCGTCACGCATGGCCTGCGCGACGACGCGACGGTTCAGCTCGCGGCCCATCGCGGCGAGCTGCACCTTGTCGTTGACACCCTCGGTCTGCCACAGGTCGGTGATCGTGTGCGCCTCGACGCGCCCACCGGCCGCGCGGGCCAGGGCGAGGACGTCGGTGAGGTACTTCTCGCCCTGGGCGTTGTCCGTCGTCACCTTCGCGAGGCTCTCACGCAGCACGATCGCGTCGAAGGCGTAGATGCCCGAGTTGATCTCACGGATGTCGAGCGCGTGCGCGAGCTTCGCGTCCCCGGCCTCGCGGGCGGCGAGAGCGTCCTTGTGCTCGATGATGCCGGCGACGGAACCGGATTCGTCGCGCAGGATGCGGCCGTAGCCGGTCGGGTTCTCGACCTCCGCGGTCAGCACGGTGACGGCGTTGCCGCCCGCCTCGTGCGCGCTCGTCAGGTCGACGAGGGTCTGCGTCGCGAGCAGCGGCACGTCGCCGTAGGTGACGAGGACGGTGCCGCTCAGGTCGGCCGGCAGGACGTCGAGGGCGCACTCGGCGGCGCGGCCGGTGCCCTTGATCTCGTCCTGATCGGCGATCGTCGCGCCCGACTCGAACTGCTCGATGTGCGCGGCGACGACGTCGCGCTGATGACGCACGACGACCGCGAGATGCTGCGGCTGCGTGCCGCGCGCCGCGTCGATGGCGTGGCCGAGCAGGCTGCGGCCACCGATCGTGTGCAACACCTTCGGGATGTCGGACTTCATACGGGTGCCCTCACCGGCGGCGAGGACGATGACGGCTGCGGGACGGGGTGCGCTCACGCGAGTGACTCCCTGCGGATCGACGATCGGTGGTCTGGCCCGCCCCGGCGGCCCACCCGGTGCGGGCGACGGGGCATATAGAGGTGACTCTACCGCCCACCACCGCCAGAGGCGCTGCGTGCATTCGTCGCGCTCCCCTGTACGCCTTCATGCTGGGTGCATGTCACAGGCGATCGGCGACACCACCGTGCGTCACCAACGCGTCGGGTCGTTGGAGCTGTTCTGCGACCTCGTCTTCGTCGTCGCCATCGAGCGCCTCACCCACCTGCTGCACGGCGACCCGGGTCGCGGGTGCATCGCCGCGACGATCGGGCTCACGATGCTCGTGTGGTTCGCATGGTTCAACGTGACGGCGCTGACGAACGTGCGCGGCGGCATCGGCCCACGCGGACGCCCGCTCATGTTCGCCTCGATGGCCGGCGTCGGCGTGCTCGCACTCGGCGTCGAACCCCTCATCGACGGCCATCCGTGGCTGTTCGCCGTCGGCTACGTCATCGCGCGCACGGCCGTGTGGCCGCTGTGGTGGAGCGGACGACGCGGCGCCGGCGCCATGCGTCCGCTGCTGTGGGGCCCAGGCGTCAGCGCCCTGTGGCTGCTCACCCCGCTCGTGCCCGAGCACCTGCTCGGCTGGGCGCTCGCCGCCCTCGCCTTCCTCGAGATGAGCCTGTTGCTGCTGCGCCCGGACGGCAAGGAGTCGGACGCGCCGCGCCTCAGCGGCCCGCACCTGGTCGAACGCATCGGCCTGTTCGTCATGATCGTGCTCGGCGAGAGCGTCGTGCAGATCGTCGACTCCCTCGACACCGAGCGCACGGCCATGACGTGGCTGACGGCCGACTGCAGCGCGCACCTGCACCCCGGATCGCTGACGTGCCTGCGCCTCGGGATGATTCTCGTGCACGTCGGCACGCAGTCGTTGACCCGTCAGACGTTCGCGACGAACCTCGGGCTGAAACCGCGACGCCGCCCGCAGACGGCCGCTGAGCGTGCACAGATGCGTCGTGAACAGGCTGCGGCCCGCGAAGAGCGGGCACGCGACGCAACGGGGGCGCCGCACGATCCGCAGGGCACCTGGCACGTGATCCTTGGCGGGTTGACGCAACTCGCGACGTATCTCGTCCCCGTCGTCGTCATCTGGTGGCTCGGCGGTCACTGGGCGCCGTGGATCGTCATCACGTTGCTGTTCCTCTACGTCTCCGCGGCCATCTGGGTGCAGGGGTACGGCGAGCGCCGCATCACGGCCTATGTCGAGACCATGCGCGCCGGCGAGGTTGCCGGTGGTACCGGCACTGTCGGCGGGGACGTCGCGGGCGCAGCCGGCGCGAGCACTGCTGACGACGCGACGAACGGCCGCGCCGAATGAGCCGCATGAGCACCGCCGCCAGTGCGCCCGACAGCGGCGCCTCCCCTGGCGGCCGACCCGCTCCAGGGCGTGGTCGACGACTGGTGCGCCGGGTGGCGCGCGTCGTCGTCAAGCTGTTTCTCGTCGTGACGATCGCATCGTTGACGTTCAACGCCCTCGTGCGGCCGCCGCAGACGCTGCAGGCGCCCGACGGGCGCGACGTCGTCGTCGACGGCGCGCGCGTGCACTACCGCGTGTGGGGTTCGCACGGCACGCCGATCGTGCTCGTCCACGGTTTCGCCGAGTCGACGGTCGC
This sequence comes from Dermacoccus nishinomiyaensis, assembly GCF_900447535.1. Taxonomy (NCBI): domain Bacteria; kingdom Bacillati; phylum Actinomycetota; class Actinomycetes; order Micrococcales; family Dermacoccaceae; genus Dermacoccus; species Dermacoccus nishinomiyaensis. The sequence continues at coordinate 504,952 of NZ_UFXX01000002.1, forward strand.
GTGGTCGCTCACGGCGCCGGAGCTCGCGAAGAACCACGTCGTCTACGCCATCGACCTGCCCGGGGCGGGCTACTCGCAGTACACAGGCCACTACTCGATCGAGGATCAGGCGCGTGCCGTCACGGGTCTGATCGAGGCGTTGCACATCGAGCGGCCGGTGATCGTCGGGCACTCGCTGGGCGCGGCCGTCGTCGGGCGCGCGGCGCTGGATGCCCCGGGCGCCATCGGCGGTGTGATCTTCGCCGACGGCGACGCCATGGCCTTCGAAGGACGATCGGCCGACCCTGGTGCGTGGACGGGCGTCGTCTCGCGCCTGCCGTACGTCACGACTCTCTACCGACTCGGCACGCAGACGAACGTGTTCGCGCGCCCGATCTTCGACGACCAGTGCGGTTCGACGTGTCGCGGCCTGCAAGGCCCCGACGCCGACCGACTGATCGACGCGTGGATGCGGCCGCTGCGCTCGCGCGACGCGGAGGACGCCATGCGCGTCATGGCCGCACACGCGATGACGCACCTGAGCCCCGAGCAAGTGCGCACCATCCGCGTGCCGCGCGGCATCGTCTGGGGCGCCGAGGACGCGATGTCCGGCGGCTCGCTCCAGGTCGCGCAACAGAACTTCGCGGGCGCGCCGACGGCGACGATTCCGCAAGCCGGCCACCTGTCGATGGTCGCCGACCCGGCAGGTTTCGCGGCCGCGATCGAAACACTGCTGACGCGGCTGCGAACGCCCTGACGTCAGGCGTTCGCCTGCTCTGCGGCCTGCGTGGTCTCGTCGACGAACTCCCAAGCAGCACGGGCTTGGGTGACGTCGCCGGCCTCGGTGAAGCGGCGTGCTGCCTGCAGCGCGACGGCCGTCGCCTGCGTGATGTCGCCCTGTTCGCCGTAGGCGTGGGCGGCTGCGAGGTACAGGCGCCCCTGCGTGCTCGGCGGCAGGTCGGCATCCTCGAGGGCGGCGCGGATGTCATCGAGCGCCTCATCCACGTGCCCCTGCGCCCGCGCGAACCGCGCACGCACGATGGCGAGGGTCGCCAATTCATCGGCGCTCTCGAGCAGGTCGAGGCGGCTCTTCGCTTCGCGTAACAGTTCCGCGACCCCGTCCTCGCAGCCGGCCTGGAGTCGCTCTTCCGCCGCAACGCGCGGAAAACGAGCCCAGTTACGGAAGTCTGCGGTGGGCGACAGGAGTTGGTTCGCTCGATCGTGCGCAGCCTTGCCGGCCTCGACGTCACCGCTGTGCCACGCCACGTTGCCGAGCACCCACTCGGCCAGGCCGCGAGTCGGGGTCTCTTCGAGCGCTGCGGCTGACTCTTCGAGCTCGTGGGCGTAGGCGCCGGCATCGTCATGCCCGGCTGAGATGGCGGCGATGAGTGCCTGCGCCGTCACGATCATGGGGAGGTGCGCGGACTGGCAGAGTCGCACGGCGTCCGCAGCGCTCGACGCGGCGAGCCGCGCGTCCCCGTCGAGACGCGCCGCCTTGGAGGTGAGGATACCGGCCCGCGCTTCGAGCAAGCTGGAGCCGACCGCGCGCGTAGCTGTCAGGTGAGCCGTGGCCTCAGCGACTGCCTCGCGGTAGTGCCCGAGGTCGATGTTGATCTCGACGAGCAAGGCACCGATGAGAAGTGTGATGTCGGAACGTCCGACCGTCGACAGCTGGCGGCGGGCGTCCTGCGCCTGTTCGAAGGCAAGACCGAATGAACCCTGGCGCCACGAAAGAACGGCCTCGGAGTAAAGAGCAACCGCCTCGGCCTCTCCCGCCTTGCGGCGCCCGAACCCGGACAGATCGGAGGCACTCCCGAGCGTGCCGGGCTCGAGATTCAGCTTGGTCTCGAAGTAGCGAAGCATGTCCGGGGTCGGGGTCCGACGGCCCGATTCGAGGTGAGAGACGTAGCTGACGCTGCACCTGTTGCCCGCCAGTTCTGTCTGCGAAAGGCCCGCCTGTTTGCGCGCCGCCTTCAGGCGTTCACCAAAACTCATCGGTAACTACTTCCAGCCCCAATAGCGAGGCATACTTGACACACAACTTGACTCAGCGTGGAGCAAGTTGTTGAACTCTCTACATTACGCATCATATCCAGGAGTGACCATGGCCATCTTCAAGAAGCTTTCCGCATCCGCTGCGCTCGTGGCTGCCGCCGCGGCCCCGACGGTGGCCATCGTCGCCGCCAACTCGGCTAATGCAGCGCAGGCGAGCTCCGCTCACCACCTCGTGGTGAAGACCGGCGAGCACCGCATGTCGGACACCTGGCCGGCCTGATCATCCGCCAACTGCGTAACGTCGCGTGCCCCGTAGCCCCAAAGGCTGCGGGGCACGCGTCGTTCGTCAGCGACGCGCTGTCAATGAAGGCGTTACTCGGGCGCCGCCAGGGTCCATCCCTGCCCGCTGCACCCTGAGCACCATCGCCCCAGGCGGACCACCATTGCCGTCAGCTCGCGATGCACGAGCACCGTGACCCACGAGAGGGAGCCCTCATGACCCCGACTGATGCGACGGTGTGCCGCTGACGGCGACCTCCGTTCGCACGACGACGCGGAAGCACAGACACCATCCCCACTCCCCGGTACGACGAAGCCGTCGGCACGCGTGTTGCGTGCTCTGCATGAGTGCAGGGTCAGCGTCGATGAGCCGTCACACGCCCGTGACGTCTGTGATCCACTGGCGGCTGTCCATCAGGTTGGCGTAGTTGGAGGCCGGCGTGGATGTCGGAGCCGGGATCGGCGGAGTCGCCCGTCGATCAGACGCCGACGATCTGACCGTTGACGACGAGGGGACCACCCGAGTCGCCGTGATTCGAGGAGCCGTTGACGCCCTCGAGGTGTATTGCGCGACCACCGTAGGCCTCGGCGCTCTCACCCAGGACGGAGACGTCGGCCTTGTAGAGCCCCGACGTCGGGACGCGGTTGGCGCGCAGGCCGTAGCCCTCGATGACGCCGGAGTCGCCCGCCGTCGCGTCGTAGGAGTCCGCGAGTGGCATGTACTGAGCGACGGGGGCCGGTTCGCTGAGGCCGACGAGCGCGACGTCGCCGTTGGACGAGTTCTACATGTCGTCGACGGCGATCGGCGTGCCGCGGTTCGAGGTGGAGTTGGAGAGGTAGACGTTCATCGACGTGTCACCGTCGGTGCCAGGTGCCTCGGCCTGCTGGCCGGCCGCTTTTTATACATGACTGTATCGGCGACATGCATTTGTCGCATTGCGAAAATATGGATAACCCTGACGGGTTCGGCGCAGAAGTGGGTCGTTGCCGCACCAAGCTGCGGTTCTCGCGGCCCACGTCGCGCGGAGGGAAGCGCTATCGTCACGCATTCGTCCTGAGAAGTTCCCCAGGAAGATGTTCCCTGCTCTCGCCGCTGCCGGCGTGGGTGCCCTGACCCTGGCCGCGGCCGCGCCGTCGATGGCGGCCGACTCGCCTGCGACGCCCAGCACGACCGGGGACCACGCCAAGTCGACGAGCGTCGGCAACCTTCAGAACACGCCGATCGAGTTCTGGTGCTCGAAGGGGATGCCGAACCACGTCATCGCAGTGGGCACGGTGAAGACGCCGGAGGCGACGGTGACGGTGAGCGAGCCGCTGCTGCACGAGACGCACACGATGGGCCCGGTGACGCACGACAAGCCGCTCGTCATCTTCTCGAAGATCAACCAGGCCGGGAAGACGGTGACGATCACCGTCAAGGGCAACACGAGCGGGTCGGCGTTCAGCGTCACCGGCACGATTCCGGCGACGTGCAAGGGTCTGCCGACGGTTCAGCCGAACGGCGCCGTCACTGTCCCTGCCCAGCCGACGAAGCCGATGCCGGGCACGCCCACTCCGACCAAGCCCGCCCCGAAGCCGATCGGCCCGAAGGTGCAGACGGACCTCGTCGCGTCGCAGAGCTCCTCGACGTCGGGTGAGCTCGCCCTCGCCGGACTCGCGTTCGCGGCCATCGCCGCCGGTGGTGTCGTGATGTCTCGTCGTCGCTGATCGGCGTCACGTCCCGCGTGTTCTTCGCCCGGAAACGCGTCGACGATGACGCGCTTTCGGGCGATGATGGTCGGGCTTTCAGGCTCCCCGGGTTGGAATCGAACCAACGTCGCTAGTCCTGATTCAAAGTCAGGCGGCCCCTGCCAGCAGAGCAACCGGGGAACGTCCGCGAAGCGCGGACCGCACAAGAGTAGTTCACGCCGGGCCGCGCCGCACTCCGTCGACGCACCGACGCGTCCCCGCGATCTACGACGCGGACCGCGCCTCGGACCGCGCCAGCCCGCCCGGGCGCCCGAGGTCTCGGCTGCGACCTCCCGCCCACCCGGCACAATGGAGGGCATGACGACTCCTCGCCGCACGCGTATGTCGGGCACCCAGCGTCGCGAACAGCTCATCGACGTGGGGCGCCGCACGTTCGCGGAACGAGGCGTCGCGGCGGCGACCGTCGAGGAGATCGCGGCGGCGGCGGGCGTGACGAAACCCGTCGTCTACGAGCACTTCGGCGGCAAGGAAGGCTTGTACGCCGTCATCGTCGATCGCGAGACGCGCAGCTTCCTCGACCACATCACGAGCGCCCTGACCGACGACGGCACACCCCGCGAACTCTTCGAACGCGCCGTGACCGCCCAACTCAGCTACATCAGCGCCAACCCCGACGGTTTCCGTGTGCTCATCCGTGACGCCCCGTCCTGGCACTCGACGGGCTCCCTCGCGAGCCTCATGTCGGACATCGCCACAAAGATCGAGAACGAACTCTCCCGCGTCATGTCGCGCCGCGAGATCGACCCCCGTTTCGCGCCGATCTACGCGCAGATGCTCATCGGCATGGCCGCCCTCACCGGCGACTGGTGGATCGAGCACGGCCAGGAATTCGACGCCACCGAGATGGCCGCCCACATGGTCAACCTCGGCTGGAACGGACTCACCGGCCTCGACGCCACGCCCACGCTCGTCGCGGCCGCGCCGGTGGCCAGCGGCGAGCCTGACGTCGACAACATGGTGGCACCGATGGGCCTGGGCGACGACGAGACGGACGACGACATCGCGTGACGAGGGCTGACGCCGTCTGCCGAGGGCAAGTCTCTCGACATCAAGTTTCTTGACGAGCGATAGACTGACGGCATGTCACTCACCGGTTCGCCGCGCCCTGCCGACTCGAACCGTGCTTTCGGCCCAAGGGGCGCCGACGACATCGCGTCTGCGACGTCGACCGCTCCCGACGGCAAGCCGCACCATGACGAGGTCGACGTCATCGTCGATGCCTGGGCGAGCGTCCGCCCGGGGCTCGACACGACGCCACTCGAAGTGCTCTCGCGCATCAGCCGTATCGCGCGGCGCCTCGACCAGGCGCGCAACGCCGTCTTCACCGAGCATGAACTCGACGGCTGGGAGTTCGACGTGATGTCCGCCCTGCGCCGCGCAGGCGAACCGTTCGAGCTCTCCCCCGGCGCCCTCGTGCAGCAGACACTCGTCACCTCCGGCACGATGACGAATCGCGTCGACGGACTCGAACGACGCGGCTTCGTCTCGCGTCAACCGTCGCCGAGCGACCGCCGCGGCGTCCTCGTCCGGCTGACCCCCGCGGGGCTGCGGGCCGTCGACGCCGCGTTCGACGCGCTGCTGCATCACGAGCGCCGCCTGCTCGCCGGCATGGACGACGACGCTCGCGCTCACCTCGCCGCGTCGCTGCGGACGCTGCTCACGGCCGTCGAGAGCTGACCGCGAGGCACCTCAGTCTTCTTCGGTGCGGACGGTGCTCGACGTCCTGGCTGCAGGCTCCGACAGCGCCGTCGGAAGAGATCCGGTCGGCGCCAGCTTCTCGACGAGGGCGGTGATGTCCGCGACGAGCCCGCGTCCCACCGGTAGCCGTGCGAGCATCAGCATGCGCGCGAGGATGGGGGCGACGCCGTCGATGAGCGTCATCGTGCGCGCCCGCTGCTCGCTGTCATCGCACACCCAGTGCAGCGTGATGCCGAGATAGACGAGCCACAGCAACATCGGCAACTGGCGTCGCAGTGCGCCACCCGGCACGCCCTTCGAGCGTTCGAGCACGTCGGTGACGAGGCCGATCGCATCGTCGCGCGCCTGCGCCGACGCTCCCGACAGCGGGCTCGTGCCCGACGACGCCTGCAGCGCCGTCGTCAGCAGCGTCGAACCGAAGCCGTGGTACGGCTCCATGACGTCGATGCCCTCCCGCCACAGCGCGCATAGGTTGTCGGCAAGCGGCGCTCCGTCGCGGATGGCGGCCAGCGCAACGTCGCGATGCTCGGCCTGGAGGCGCAGGTACAACTGCTGGACGAGCGCGTCCTTGCCGTCGAAGTAGTAGTACGCATTTCCTTGCGAGACGCCGGCTTCCGCGGCGATCGCGCGCATCGTCGTCTTCTCGTAGCCGTGCTCGCGGAACATCGCCAACGCCGTCTCGACGAGGGCTTCACGCGTCTGCTCCGACTTCGTGGTCATGCGCTCAGTCAATCACGTTCTTGAACACGTTCAATCGGCGCTCGCGGGGACGTCGAGCCCTCGTAGACAGTCGTGCACGGCGCCTGGTGGCAAACGGCGCAGCGCCGCCAGGCGCCGCGCGCGACCGGAACACGCGCTCAGTTCAGGCGAGCATCTCGGCGGCCTCGAGCCATTCCATCTCGAGTTCGTCCTTTTCGGCGAGCACGGCACGCAGCTTGACGTCGATCTCCGCGGCCTTGCCGTAATCGCTTGCGGCAGCGGCGAGCTCGTCGTGCAGCTTGGTCTCGCGCTCGGCCAGCTTCGCGAGCTGACGTTCGATGCGCGCCACCGTCTTGCGCGCCTCGCGCTCCTCGGCGGCGCTCACCACGCGTCCGCCGGCGCCAGCGCCTGCTGCGTCGTCAGCCGCGAGCGAGGTCGCATCGACCCCCTTCGCCGCCGCGCCCTGACGCTCGAACGCCGCCTGCGCCTGCAGGTGGTGCGCACGCAGCTCGAGGTACTGCTCGACCCCGCCGATGAGGTCGAGGATCTTGCCGTCTCCGAGCAAGGCGACCTGGCGATCGCACATGCGCTCGAGCAGGTACCGGTCGTGGCTGACGACGACGAGTGTGCCCGCCCAGCCGTCGAGGACGTCCTCCATCGACTGCAGCGTCTCGATGTCGAGGTCATTGGTCGGCTCGTCGAGCAGCAGCACGTTCGGCTCGCTCATGAGCAGGCGCAGGAACTGCAGCCGTCGACGTTCGCCACCCGACAGCTCCGACACCCGCGCCTGCTGACGTCCCCCGGAGAAGCCGAGCCGCTTCGCGAGCTGCGAGGCGGACGTCTCCTTGCCGTCGAGCATGATGTAGCTCGCCACGTCCTCGATCGCCTCGATGACGCGCCAGCCCTCGACGTCGTCGAGCTCGCGCACCTCCTGCGTCAGGTACGCAATCTTGACGGTCTTGCCCTGCTTGCGTTTGCCCGCCGACAGCTCCTGGGTTCCCGCGATGGCGCGCAGCAGCGTCGACTTGCCCGCGCCGTTGACGCCGACGATGCCGGTGCGCTCGCCCGGCGCGAGCCGCCACGTCTGCTTCGTCAGCAGTTCGCGCCCGCCGAGCGTGACGGACGCCTCGACGAGGTCGATGACATCCTTGCCGAGCCGCGTCGTCGCGAACCGGACGAGTTCGACGTCATTGCGCGGATCCGGTTCGTTCGCGATGAGCGCGTTGGCCGCGTCGATGCGGAACTTCGGCTTGCTCGTGCGGGCCGGGGCACCGCGCTGCAGCCACGCGAGCTCCTTGCGCAGCAGGTTCTGGCGACGCTCCTCCATCGCGGCCGCGATGCGTGCACGTTCGGCCTTCGCGAGCACGAACGCGGCGTAACCGCCTTCGTACTGCTCGACGCGTCCGTCGATGACCTCCCACGTGTTGGTGCTCGTCGCGTCGAGGAACCACCGGTCGTGGGTGATCGTGACGAGCGCCGAGTCGCTGCGTGTGCGGCGTGCGTTGAGGAAGTCGGCGAGCCATTGCACGCCCTCGACATCGAGATGGTTGGTGGGCTCGTCGAGCAGCAGCAGATCAGGGTCGTCGACGAGCAGCTTCGCGAGCGCGATGCGACGGCGCTCGCCACCGGACTTGGGGCCGACGACGTCGTGCAGGTCCATGCCCGGCAACAACCCGTTGATGACCTCGCGGATGCGGGCCTCCCCCGCCCACTCGTGCTCGGCGCGATCACCGACGACAGCCTGCAGCACCGTCCACTCCGCAGGAATCGTGTCCGCCTGCGTCAGCATGCCGACGGTGACGCCGTTCGCCATCGTCAGACGCCCCGAATCGACCTCGTGCACACCCGCGAGCACCTTGAGCAGCGTCGACTTGCCTCCACCGTTGCGGCCGACGATGCCGATGCGCTCACCGCCGCCGATGCCGAGCGACACCGAATCGAGCAACTGCTGGGTGCCGAGGGCGAGCGAGATCTTCTCAGCGGACAGGAGGTTGGCCATGCCCGCGATTGTCTCACCGCCGTGTCACGTCGCCCAAAGCTGATGATGCGGCGCCCGTCAGAGCAGGTGCCGGACCGAGACGAGCGCTCGCCACGCCGTCCGTCAGATGTGGACGTAGTTCGCAGATGGGGACGTAGCGGTGGATGTCAACCTGTGGTGAGTCACTCAGGGCCGGGATGGTTGATTCCGGCCCACGCTTTCGGGGCGGGCACTGGCGCGCGGTGGCCGCGGAAACGTTCGGGGTGACGCGCCTGGTAGTAGGCGAGGCTGACTTGGCGGCGAGCGTGCAGCATCTTCCACGACCCGTCGTGCACCTGCGCGGGCGTGTACAGCGCGATCCCACTGTGGTGGTGGGCATGGTTGTACCAGTGCACGTGCTGCGCGACGTACGTGCTCGCCTCCACCAGCGACGCGAACACGCCCGGATACGACGCCCGATTCTTCAGGGTGCGGAACTCGGACTCGATGTACGGGTTGTCGTTCGACACCCGCGGACGCGAGTGCGACACCTCGATGCCATGTGCCGTGAGGAACTCGTTCAGCAGGTTCGAACGCATCACCGCGCCGTTGTCGGCGTGCACGACCTGCGGCACGCACCCACCCTCCGCCGCGATCGCGGCCATGAACAACGCCATCGCATCAGCAGTGCTCTCACGCTGGTGCACACTCGCGACGATCACCTTGCGGCTGAAGATGTCGATGATCGCGTACGCCTTGAACGCCACACCCCGAAACGCGGTGGGCAGGTCGGTGATGTCCCACGCCCACACCTGGTTCGCGCCAGTCGCCAACACCTGCGGTTTCACCCGCGCCACCGCCCGCTCACCCGCCGCGCCCGACTGCTCGACTGTGGCCTGCTCGACTGTGGCCTGCTCGCGGCGCACGCGCGCGGCGATACGCCACCACGAACGCAGACTCGCTTCCATGAAGCCCTCGTCCCACGCCTTCGCGAACGCGCCCGCGACACCCAAACCGCCCGTGCGCCCCGCACTGATGAAACCCGCGACCCGCGCGCACACCGACGCGCTCAACCTCGCTGGCTGCTCCCGCTCACGCTGCGGCACAGGCGATACCGCCGCAGCAACGTCACGGCCATGGTGGTGGCGGGCGTGCCACGTGCCACGCGAGACACCAGCGACCTGCAGCGCACGGCGCTGACTGAACCCCGCCAGCGCGCTCAGGTCTCGGATGAGGTCGTTCTCGGCTGCGATGAACGCTCGGGTGGCGTCGTCGGGGGCGTATCGGGCTCGTGCGCGTGCCAGTGTTGCAAGAGCCCGATAGCTTTTCCCAGCGACTCGTTCGCCTGACGTAGCCCGTCAGCCTCGGTCCGTAGCCGCGCGACTTCCGTGGCGTGGCGGCGTTCTTGCGCGGCGAGTTGTTCTTCCAGCCGGCGCATCTGATCAGAGCGAATATGGTCCATCGAGCCACCCTGACGCGGCGTGAGGCCACGGTCAAGATCACCACGGACATACTCACTACGCCAGCGACGTAACTGACTCGCCGTGAACGGCTGCTGCGCCAACCACGCCGTTTTCTGCCCGAACGCCAACCCCAGATACGTCACTACCGCATCCCGCTTTTCCTCGACCGTGAACACCACGCCTCCTCAACACAAGTGACTCACGACCAGGCTGGCACTTAGGGTAGATCGCCGATGTGGATGGCAATCGCGAGGGTGGACGAAAATCGCAGGGTGGCAAGGCGGGGCGGGTCGGGGGTTCGGTCGGGGCGTCAGGAGGCGGAGGTGATCTGGGCGCCGTGGGGAGTGGAGGCGGCGAGGACGTAGTCGTCCGCGAGGTCACCGGCAGCGAGCACGTTGCGCAGCGCGACGGCGTCCTTGCGGCTCGCCATGAGGAACGCCACCGTCGGGCCCGAACCCGAGACCATCGCGTTGAGGGCACCCATCTCCAGGCCGAACTCCATCAGGGCGCGCAGCCTCGGCATGAGCGACAGCGCCGCAGGCTCCAGGTCGTTGTGCATGGCGACGGCGACGCCGTGGACGTCACCGGAGCGGACGCTCGCGAGCAGGCAGTCCGACGGAGAGGGCTCAGGCACGCGGTGGCCCTCCCGCAGCCGGTCGCACTCGGCGTAGACGGCGGGCGTGGACAGCCCCTCGTGCGTCAGCGCGAACAACCAGTGGTAGGTGCCCGTCGCGAGCACCGGCACGATCTTCTCCCCGCGCCCGGTGCCGAGCGCGGTGCCTCCGGTGAGGGCGAACGGGACGTCTGAGCCGAGCTGCGCGGCGAGCTCCTCGAGCGTCGCGCGCGACAGGCCGAGCCCCCAGAGCGCGTCGCAGGCGACGAGCGTCGCGGCGGCGTCTGCCGATCCGCCCGCCATGCCACCAGCCACCGGGATGGCCTTGCGAATCGCGATGGCGCAGCGGCCGTCGACGCCGTACGAGGTGGCCATGAGCTGCGCCGCTCGCCAGGCCAGGTTCGACTCGTCGCACGGCACGACGTCCGCGCCGAGCCCCGTCACCGTGAGCGAGAACTCGTCGGCCGACGTGACGTCAACCTCGTCGAACAGGTCGACGGCATGGAACGTCGTCGCGAGGTCGTGAAACCCGTCGGCTCGGCGTGGCCCCACGCACAGCTCGAGGTTGACCTTCGCAGGCACCCTCACGCTGACGCGGGTGATCTGTGCGCTCGAAGCCGTCATGCCCCCACCCTATGCATGGACCGCCCTCCGGGCAGCCACCCGAGCCAACAGGCGCCGTCCGCCACAGTGTTGGGTGGGCATTGCGGCCGGAGGACGACTCAGTCCTGCGTCGCCGCCGCGTGGGCGGAGGCGATGGCGGCGAACTCGTCGATACCGAGGCGCTCGCCTCGCGTCCGCGGGTCGATGCCCGCCGCCACGAGTGCCGCCTCGGCCCGGTCGGCGCCGCCCGCCCAGCCGGCGAGGGCAGCCCGCAGCGTCTTGCGGCGCTGTGCGAACGCGGCGTCGATGCACGCGAAGACCTGTGCGCGCGTCGCCTCCGTCGTCGGCGGGTCACGACGCACGAGCGAGACGAGACCCGAATCGACGTTCGGGGCCGGCCAGAAGACGTTGCGTCCGACGCGGTCGGCGAGACGCACGTCGGCGTACCAGGCGGCCTTGACGCTCGGCACGCCGTAGACCTTGCTGCCCGGCTCAGCTGCGAGGCGCTGCGCGACCTCGAGCTGCACCATGACGAGCACGCGCTGCAGCGACGGGAAATGCTCGAGGAAGTTGAGGACCACGGGCACCGACACGTTGTACGGCAGGTTCGCGACGAGCGCGGTCGGTGCCGGCTCGAGCGAGTCGACCGTCATCGCATCCGCTTGGACGACGTTCAGCTTCGATGCGTGCTGCGGCGCGAACCGCTCCACCGTCGCGGGAAGCTGCGCCGCCAGGTTCGGGTCGACCTCGACGACGCTGAGATGCGCGACGGCCGGCAGCAGCGCGAGCGTCAACGACCCGAGCCCCGGGCCCACCTCGACGACGGTGTCGTCGGCCCCGACCCCTGCCAGGCGGACGATCTTGCGCACCGTGTTCGGGTCGATGACGAAGTTCTGCCCCCACGTCTTCGTCGGACGCACCCCGTGACGCTCGGCGAGCTCGCGGATGTCGGCGGCACTCAACAGGCCCGTCGTGTCGTCACGGCCTGCGGGCGTCGCGTCGTCGTCATGCATGACGCCAACCCTATCGGCACATGCGAAGACCCGGCCCGCCCCACGAGGGGACGAGCCGGGTCTTCATGACCGGGCGCGCGGTGCGCGTCAGGTGTCGATCAGGCTGCGTGGCCGCAGGCCCACGGCTGCAGGCCGCGCTGGGCGTAGACCTTGTTCGCGATGGCGATCTGCTGCTCACGGGTCGCGAGGTCGGCGCGCGGGGCGTAGGCGCCGCCGCCGGAGCCGAGCCACGTCTGGTTGTCGAACTGCAGGCCGCCGTAGTAGCCGTTGCCCGTGTTGATGTGCCAGTTGTTCGTCGACTCGCAACGAGCGATGCGGTCCCACATGCCCGAGTTGGCGGCGGCCGGAGCGGCAGCGCTCTTCTGCGTGCGCTGGGCCGACGAGGCGTAGGTGCGCTGCTTCGGCGCGCTCTGCTGCGTCACGGCCTTGCGGGCGGTCGAACGCGACACCTGGGTCTGCTGCGACTGCTGCGGCGCCTGCTGAACGGCCTGCTTCGTACCGATCGTGACGACGCGGCGCACGGCGTTGCGCGTGACGGTCGTGTCGATCACCTTGGAGGAGACGACCTTCTCGCCCTTCTTGGCGCTGCGGTACGTCACCGTCTCGGCGCCCGAACGGCCTTCCTGCGTCACCTTGGACGTGCCCTTGGGCATGTCGGCGCTGTAGACGTACTTCGTCTTCGCCGGGATCGTCTGGACCTGGCTCCAGTTGACGTACGTGACGGCGGGAGCAGCGGCCTTGGCGGGCGTGGCGGGCTTGGCGGGCTTGGCCGGCAGAGCCTGACGGGCCTGCGAACGCGAGGCGCGCTCGGCCTGCGTCTGCTTCGGCGCAGGCTTCGAAGCGGACGGCTTCGGCGCAGCCTTCGTCGTGGACGGCTTCGGCGCAGCCTTCGTCGTGGACGGCTTCGGCGCAGCCTTCGTCGTGGACGGCTTCGGCGCAGCCTTCGTCGTGGACGGCGTCGAGGTCGCGGACTTCGTCGGCGTCGAGCTCGAGGAGATCGAGGGAACGTCGGACGCGGTCTTCGAGTCGCTCGAACCGCAAGCGGCCAGCGTCGAAGCGGCTGCCACGGCAGCGGCCGCTGCGATCGTACGAGAAGTGGTGCGGGTGGTCGAGAACGTCATCATGCTCCGATGTCGAAGGTCCCTCACTGGCGGCGCGCAGAGCACCGAAGGCTCGGTGCGAAGCGCTCGGCTCAGGCCTGCGCTCCAGCCCGTCGACCATGAGGTCGAGGGCACGTCCGTGTGATCCAGACTCGGGTTAACCCGGACAACACTGCCGAGGCAGCCCGCGAGGGTCAAATTCAGATAACGGAACCGTAACGGATACTGCGACGCGATGGGGCGTCAGGTGCGGCATCCCGGGAAATCTTCCGCTGCAGTGGGATTCGTCACACGCGGTGCCAGCCCCCTTGCGTCGATCGCTGCGCTATGGAATCACGCGCGTGACGCTCACCACGGCCCGTAGACGCGCTCGGACGTCTCCGACAACGCCGCACACAGCGCCGGGACGTCGACGTTCTTGACCTCGGCGAGCGCTCGCACCGTCAGCGGCACGAGGTACGGCGCATTGGTCGCCCCGCGGTGCGGCGACGGCGTCAGGTACGGCGCATCCGTCTCGACGAGGAGCTGCTCGAGCGGCACCTGTGCGAGTGCCGCCCTCAGTTCGCGGGCGTTCTTGAACGTCACGACGCCGGCGACGCTGACGTAATAGCCGCGCTCGACGCACTCGCGCGCCATCGCGACATCACCGCTGAAGCAGTGCAGGACGGTCTTCTCAGGCGCGCCCTGCTCGGCGAGGATGCGCATGACGTCCTCGTGCGCCTCACGGTCGTGGATCTGCAGCGCCTTGCCGAAGCGCTTGGCGAGCTCGATGTGCCACCGGAAACTCTCCTGCTGCACCGCGACGCCGTCGGGGCCGGTGCGGAAGTAGTCGAGCCCGCTCTCACCGACGACACGCACCCGCGGGTGGGCCGCGATGCGCTCGATTTCGGCGTATGCGGCGTCGAGCTCGCCCGCGGCGTACAGCTTGGGCGCCTCGTTGGGGTGCAGCGCGACGCCGCCGAGCAATTCGGGGTGGGCGTCGATGACGCGCTCGGTGAAGCGCGCGCCCGCAAGATCACACCCCACCTGCACCATCCGATCGACGCCGACCGCGACGGCCTCGTCGATGACGGCGCGCACGTCGGGTGGCGCGCCGCCGTCACGGGAGATGTCGAGGTGAGTGTGATTGTCGACGACCGGTGACGGCAGCGGCTGCGGCGGCGTCGGCTTGTCGCTGCGGCGCAGGTTTGGGTCGCTCACGCCGAGATGTTCATTCGCTCGAGTTCCTCCTCGACCACCGCCGGGTCGAACTTCTTGAACGCCGGCTTCGGCTTCGCGATCGGCGTGCCCGGCGCGGCGTCACGCGGCTGCCAGCGCGGCGTGGCCGAGTACTCGCCCGTGATGATGCGGTACGGACGTCCGTCGTCGAGGTCGGTGACCTCCTTCGCGACCGGCATCGGCATGAACTCCCCCTCACCGCCCATGACCTCGTGCACGAGATTCGCGGAGAACGGCACGAACGGCGCCATCATCGTGTTGAGGTCGACGACGCACTGCGCGAGCGTGTGCAGCACCGTCGCGAGACGCTCCCGCTCGTCCTCACCCTTGAGCTTGAACGGCTCCGTCACCGCGACGTACCGGTTGACCTCGCCGACGAGACGCATCGTCTCCGTGAGGGCCGCCTTGAGACGGTTGCGCTCGATGAGCGCACCCACCGTCGCGAACCCGCCGCGCACCGCGTCGAGCACCTCGCGGTCGACATCGGCCAACTCGGACGGCGCCGGGATCTCACCGAAGTTCTTGTGGATCATGCTCGCCGCACGATTGACGAGATTGCCCCAGCCCGCGACGAGTTCCGAGTTGTTGCGCTGCACGAACTCGGCCCACGTGAAGTCCGCGTCCTGACTCTCGGGGCCGGCCGCGACGATGAAGTACCGCAACGGATCGGGACCGTAGCGCTCCAGCACGTCCTTGACGTAGATGACATGCCCCCGACTCGTCGAGAACTGCTTGCCCTCCATCGTCATGAACTCGGACGAGACGACCTCCGACGGCAGGTTGAGATGCCCGAAAGGACTCTCCACCCCGCCCTTCGCGCCCTCGCCATTCGCAGCAAGAAGCTCAGCGGGCCAGATCTGCGAATGAAAGACGATGTTGTCCTTCCCCATGAAGTACTTGGAAACCGCGACTCCGTCGCTGTTTCCAAGTACTTCCGATGCCTTCTGGGCTCCGACGCTGCCCTCGTCGGACGTCGCACGCTCCGCCCGAGCGAGCTCCGCATCTCCACCCGTGCTCGCTGCGCTCGTCGCGTCGCCCGTGCTCGCAGGCGCGTTCCACCACTCGCGCCACTTGTCGGGCTCGCCGAGGCGACGTGCCCACTCGATCGAGGCCGACAAGTAGCCGACGACGGCGTCGAACCACACGTACAGACGCTTCGTCGGCTGCTCGCGCCACCCGTCGAGCGGCACGGGAATGCCCCAGTCGATGTCGCGCGTCATCGCGCGCGGACGGATCTCCTCGAGGATGTTCTGGCTGAACTTGATGACGTTCGGGCGCCACGTGCCCGTCGCCTCACGCCCGTCGAGCCACGACGACAACGCGTCCGCGAGCGCCGGCAGGTCGAGGAAGAAGTGCTGCGTCTCGATGAACTCCGGCGTCTCACCGTTGATCTTGGAACGCGGATCGATGAGATCCGTCGGGTCGAGCTGGTTGCCGCAGTTGTCGCACTGATCGCCGCGCGCCTCCGCGTACTTGCAGATCGGGCACGTGCCCTCGATGTACCGATCCGGCAGGGTTCGCCCCGTCGACGGGCTGATGGCGCCCGACGTCGTCTGCTCGACCATGTACCCGTTCTCGTGCAGCGCGAGGAACAGCTTCTGCACCACCTCGTAGTGGTTCGCCGTCGTCGTGCGCGTGAACAGGTCGTAGCTGAGGCCGAGGCCGACGAGGTCGTCGACGATGATGCTCGCGTTCTCGTCCGCGAACTCCTGCGGCGTCTTGCCCGCCTTCTCCGCCATGATGACGATCGGCGTGCCGTGCTCGTCGGTGCCCGAGACCATGAGCACGTCATGACCCGCCATGCGCATGTACCGGCTGTAGACGTCGGAGGGCACACCGAAACCGGCGACGTGCCCGATGTGGCGGGGGCCGTTGGCGTACGGCCAGGCAACAGCGGAGAGAACCTTGGTCATGGCCCCATCCTAGGAGTCGCCGCCGACAACCGCTTTCTCGTGTCATCGCCACGGCCGCACCATGAGGTCAAGGCGGCGAGGGGCACATGGCGCCGAGATCGACTCAGTGCAGGCTGCTCTCGTGAGCCGCGTGGCTCGCGGGCTCGAACTGCAGCGTCGAGTGGTCGACGTCGAAGTGGCCTACGAGGCACTCGAGCACCTCGTCGAGCAGCCGCGGGGCGTGCCCGTCGTGAAAGCACTCGTCGTCGATGACGAGGTGCGCCGACAATGCCGGCAGGTCGCTCGTCACGCTCCACACGTGCAGGTCATGCACGTCGCGCACGTGATCGACCTCGAGCATGTGCGCGCGGATCGCCTCGACGTCCGTACCGTCCGGCGCGCCCTCGAGCAGCACGCGCCCGGCCTGCGCGACGAGCCCTGCCCCCGCGTGGAACATGAGAGCGACGACGACGAGCGTCGCGACGGCGTCGGCGCGCATCCACCCCGTCGCCCAGATGACGACGGCGGCCACGGCCGTACCGATGAACCCGTACAGGTCGGTGATGATGTGACGGTACGCGCCCTCGACGTTGAGCGACGTCCGGTTCGCGCGGGCGAGCAGCATGCCCGCGGCGACGTTGACGACGACGCCCGCCAGGGCGACCGCGAGGACGGGTTTCGGCTCGACCTGCGGCGGGTCGACGAGGCGCCGCACCGCCTCGACGAGCAGCACCGCACCGAGCAGCAACAACGTGATGCCGTTGCCGAGGCCGGAGAGGATCTCGGCGCGCTTGAACCCGAACGTCAACCGCGCGTTGGCGGGCTTCGCAGCGAGGTGGATCGCCCACAGCGCCAACGCGATGGCGGCGGCATCCGTCAGCATGTGCGCCGCGTCCGACAGCAGCGCGAGCGAACCCGTCGCGAAGGCCACGACGACCTCGGCGAGCATGTAGAGCACGAGCAGCGCGAGGGCTGCGCTCAGGTAGCGCCGGTCGGCGTCAGCACTCGGAGCATGGCTGTGGGCGTGGCCGCCATGTCCGTGGCCGTCATGCGCAGCCTGCTGCTCATGGGCCTCGCGCCCGTCATGCGATTCGTGTCGTGTGCCCACGCGCCACCTCCTCGGTCGGCACGATGCTAACGGCCCTCATCGACGGCTGAGTCACGTGATGCGCGCTGCGTCAGTCCTGACTGACTCGACGCGCATCATGTGACTCAGCTGCACCGGCGTCGTTCGGGGGAATGCCCGCGGCTGTGCCAGAGTTGACGCAGTGTTTCGCCGGGGCCGGAGGCGCCGGCGGTCGTTGACCCGAAGGACGTGCCATGTTCGCAGCGCTCACCGGGGCGGGCCTGTCCGCCGCCGCCGGTCTCAACGCCTACATCCCGTATCTCGTCGTCGCTCTGCTCGCGCGCTTCACCGACGTGATCACGCTGCCCTCCGGGTTCTCGTGGGTCGAGAGCACGCCGTCGATCGTCATCGCGTCGATCCTGCTCGTGGGCGAGATCATCGTCGACAAGATCCCGGCCCTCGACAGCGTCAACGATGCGCTCGGCACGATCGTGCGCCCCGCCTCGGGCGCCGTCGTCTTCGCGGGGACGGCGGCCGCCGCGAACCTCGACAACTCGCCGTGGATGACGCAGCATCCGTGGGTCGGCCTCATCGGCGGCGCCATCGTCGCGGGCATCTTTCACACGGGAAAGGCCGCCGCGCGCCCCGTCGCGAACGTCGGGACGGGTGGGTTCGCCGCGCCCGTCCTGTCGACGGCGGAGGACGCGACGTCGATCCTGCTCAGCCTCGCGGCCGTCTTCGCGCCGATCCTCGCGCTCGTGCTGCTCGCCGTCGTCGCGTGGGTGATGTGGCGGCTGTGGCGCCGGGTCGTCGCAATGCGTGAGCGCCGCGCCGCGCGCGCCGCGGTCTGAGAGCGCCCGGCCCATGTCGTTTCCCGCCCTCGCCGCCGACTCCGCGCTCGAACACCGCCTTCGGCGCCGTCGTCTCGTGCGCAACATCGTCGCGGCGCTCGTCATCGCGCTCGTCGTGTTCGGGGTGATGCGGACGTGGCACGCCGTCACCGCCTCGGGTCAGAACCCGCACGTCGCGACGAAGACGGTGACGCTCATCGCCGCCGAACCGCGAGACGACGGCGTCCACGTGCGGGCGCGACTCGACGCGCCGTCGGTCGATGCGACCTCACACGAACTCGAAGCCGTCATCCCGACCGCGACGTGGAACCTCACCCATGCGCTGTGGGCCTGCTACCCCCCGAACGACCCGGCCCGCGGCAGCCTGCGCACGCCCCTCGACCCCGGTTGCGTGTACTTCGTCGACGCCCAGGACTGACGACCGGGCCTGCGGTTGCTCGGGGGCGCTAACCGTCAGCGCGCCGCGAGAGCAGCGTCGTACAGGGTCTTCTTGGACAGGCCGCTCGCCTGGGCGACCTGGCCGCACGCGTCCTTGAGCCGCACTCCCCCGGCGACGAGATCGAGCACCGTCGCGACCGCATCCTCGAGCGACGCCTCGCGAGGTTCGGCACCCTCGACGACGACGGTGATCTCGCCGCGTGCCCCGTCGAGGGCCCACGCCGCGAGTTCGCGCAGACCACCGCGGCGGACCTCCTCGTACGTCTTCGTCAGTTCACGACAGACCGCGCCGCGCCGCTCGTCGCCGAACGCGTCGGCCATCGCCTCGAGCGTCACCGCCAAACGGTGCGGCGCCTCGAAGAACACCATCGTGCGTGCCTCGTCGGCGAGCGCCGCGAGCATGCGGGCGCGTTCGCCGGCCTTGCGCGGCAGGAACCCCTCGAAGCAGAACCGGTCGACGGGCAGCCCTGACACCGCGAGCGCCATGAGTACGGCTGACGGGCCGGGCACGCACGTCACCGTCAGGTCGCGTTCGACACACGCGGCGACGAGGCGGTACCCCGGGTCGCTGACGCTCGGCATCCCGGCGTCGGTGACGAGCAGGACGCGTTCGCCTGCGGCGATGCGCTCGACGATCTCGCCCGTGCGCTGGGCCTCGTTGTGCTCGTGGTAGCTCATCATCGACCCGCTCGGGGTGACGCCCAGCGCGTCGCAGAGCCGCTTCGTCCGCCGCGTGTCCTCCGCGAGGATCAGCGGCGCGCTCGCGAGTTCGTGGGTGAGACGCGGTGCCGCGTCCGTCGGGTCGCCGATCGGCGTCGCGGCGAGAACGAGGGCGGGGACGGGTGCTTCGGTACTCACGCGGCCATGGTGTCACGCTGGCGCAGGCGCGCCTCGTGCCCGCCGCGGGTCGACCTGGGTCACGGGGCGTGACGTCGGAGCGGGCCCCTCCTGTCAGTGCCACCGACTACGCTGGCCAACCGGGGCAGACCGTCCCACCGCCAGCCCGCGAGGATCGAGGACGCCACCGGTGAACGCCACCCTGACTGACGCCCCGTCGTCCGCCACCCGCGTCGACACCGACGGCCATCCCGACCGTGACGAGTTGATGCTGCGCGAGCGCCTGCTCGGCGCCCCGGCGAGTGCGCAGCAGAAGCTGTGGAGCTGGTTCGGCCCCCTGACGGTCATGCTGATCGGCGGTTTGCTGCGGCTGTGGGATCTGGGGCGCCCGCACCAGCTGATCTTCGACGAGACGTATTACGTCAAGCAGGGCTGGTCGATGATCCTGTACGGCCACGAACGCAAGACGCCCGCGAACATGCCGGAGCCGGACGCGTTCTTCACGCACGGCCAGGTGCCGACCGTATACGGCACCGAACCCGACTTCATCGTCCATCCGCCGTTCGGCAAATGGATGATCGGCGCAGGCGAGCACCTGTTCGGCATCACCTCCTCGTTCGGCTGGCGCATCGCAGTGGCACTCACCGGCACGCTCGCGATCCTGCTCGTCGGGCGCGCGGCCTGGCACCTGTTCCGCTCGGCGACGCTCGCGACGATCGCGGCGCTGCTGACCGCGTTCGAGGGCATGGAATTCGTCATGTCGCGCACGTCGATCCTCGACGGGCTCGTCAGCTTCTGGGCTCTCGCCGGGTTCGTCGCGATCCTCGCCGACCGCGACCGCAGCCGTCGGATCCTCGCGCGCAAGGTCGCGCAGCTGCGTCGTGACGGCGACTGGTCGCTCGATGCGAAGCAGCGCCTCGCCGGCCCGTCGCTCGGCCTGCGCCCGTGGCGCTGGGTCGCCGCCGTGTGCCTCGGCCTCGGCATGGCGACGAAGTGGTCCGACGGGTTCTATCTCGCCGCGATCGGTCTGCTCACCGTGTTCTGGGATCTCGGAGCGCGCCGCGCCGTCGGCGTCCGCCGCTGGCTCTCGGCGACCGTCATCAAGGACGCCGTCACCGGGGCGCTCATCATCGTCCCCACGGCATGCCTGACATATCTGCTCACCTGGGCCGGATGGTTCCACTCGAACGACGCCTGGGGACGCAACTGGGCCGCGAGCAACCCGACGACCAAGAACACCGGGTTCGCACCCGATTCGAGCCTGTTCTCGTGGCTGCCCGACAGCCTGCGCAGCCTGTGGCAGTACCACATCCAGATGTACGACTCGGCGGAGAGCATCACGTCGCCACACACGTATCAGTCGAACCCGTGGTCGTGGATGGCGCAGACACGCCCCACCTCGTTCTTCTACGAGGCGCCTGCGAAGGGCGATCAGGGGTGCTCGGTCACGGAATGCTCCAAGGCGATCACCTCGCTCGGTAACGTCAGCATCTGGTGGTTCGGCATCGCCGCCCTGCTCGTGTGCGTCTTCATGTGGGCGCTGCGCCGCGACTGGCGTGCCGGGACGCTCATCGCACTCGTGCTCGCCGGATGGCTGCCCTGGTTCAGCTATCAGGAGCGCACCGTCTTCACGTTCTACGCGGTCGTGTTCGCGCCCTACGTCATCCTGGCCGTCACGTACTGCCTGGGCTTGATCCTCGGACCCGCCACCGCGAGCCTGCGACGGCGACGCATCGGCGCCGGCGTCGTCGGTGCGTACGTCGTGCTCGCCGTCGCGACGTTCGTCTTCTTCTGGCCGATCTACACCGCGCAGGTCATCCCCCACGACCACTGGAGCTGGCGGATGTGGCTGCCGTCCTGGATCTGACGGGGGCTTCCGGCGCGGGTCGCGTACCGACCGGCGGTCGAGGCTCGTGATGCCGGCGGCGGAGCCCGCGGCTTCGCCGATCACCAATGCGCGACCTCTCATCATGCTATGACTCAGGTCACGATCTGGGTACGAATCGGGTGACGCGCGGCGGGGCGTTTGTCGGATGCGATACGAGCCGTCAGAGTTCTCCACATGAACGCACCCCATCCGCCCGCTGACGGCGAAGCTCTCAGCAGCGGTCTCAAGCCGCGCCACGTCACGATGATCTCGATCGCCGGCGTCATCGGCGCCGGCCTCTTCGTCGGCTCGGCCTCGGCGATCAAGCTCGCCGGCCCGTCGGTCCTCATCGCCTACGCGCTGGCCGGGACGCTCGTCGTCCTCGTCATGCGCATGCTCGGCGAGATGGCGACGGCCAACCCCGACTCCGGCTCGTTCTCCGTCTACGCCGACCGCGCGCTCGGCAAGTGGGCGGGCTTCTCCATCGGGTGGTTGTACTGGTGGTTCTGGGTGCTCGTCATCCCCGTGGAGGCGACGGCCGGCGCGAAGATCCTCTCGGGCTGGATCGACTGGCCCCAATGGGTGTTCGCTCTCATCATCACCGCGTTGCTGACGGTGACGAACCTGTTCTCCGTCGCCAACTACGGCGAGTTCGAGTTCTGGTTCGCGCTCATCAAGGTCATCGCCATCGTCGGGTTCATCGTCCTCGGTGTGCTCGCGATCCTCGGCATCCTTCCCGGCTCGCACGCCTCGGGGCTGCACGGATTCACCGACCACGGCTTCTTCGCCGACGGCTGGAGCGGCGTCCTCGCCGCCATGCTGACGACGATGTTCACGTTCATGGGCACCGAGATCGTGACGATCGCCGCGGCCGAGTCGAAGAACCCGGTCGAGGGCATCCGCAAGGCCGTCAACAGCGTCATCTGGCGCATCTCGCTGTTCTACCTCGGCTCGATCTTCGTGGTCATCGCATTGACGACGTGGAACTCCCCCTCGTTGCAGAAGAATGGCTCCTACCAGGAGGCGCTCAACAACATGGGTCTGGAGAACCTGGCGAGCGTGCTCGACTTCGTCATCCTGACCGCCGTCGCGAGCTGCCTCAACTCCGCGCTCTACACCGCGAGTCGCATGGCGTTCAGCCTCGGCCAGCGCGGCGACGCACCCAAGGCGTTCGCGCGCATCAACCGACGCGGCGTGCCGCAGGTCGCGATCCTCGTCTCCGTCGTCGTCGGCTTCGTCGCCGTGTTCGGCAACTACCTGCTGCCGGAGAAGATCTTCACGTACCTGCTGTCGACGTCAGGCGCCATCGCGCTCATCGTCTACCTCGTCATCGCCGCGACGCAGCTGCGCTCGCGCGCCGCGATGAACCGCGTCGGCGCACGCCCGGCCGTACGCATGTGGGCGTTCCCCGTCCTCACCTACGTGACGATGGCGTTCATCGTCTTCACGATCGTCGCGATGGCGCTGCGCGCCGACCAGCGCCTCAACCTGTGGCTGACGCTCGGCCTCACCGCCGTCGTCGTCGGCATCGGCATCGCTCGCTACGGCGCGAAGGGCGGCAGCGAGAAAGCGATCCTCGAAGCGGTCGAAGCGTCGCCGCACGTCGACACCGAGACCAGCGACCTCGCACGCCACGAACGTCACCCGTGACGCGCGCCTGACCCGAAGCTCGCGCGACGCGCCGCCCACGACGATGTGGGCGGCGCGTCGCCATTCGGGCGTCATCGCGGCTCTACACTCACGCCATGGCCTCGACGATCTTCAGCGTGGTCCTGCTCCTGCTCGCCCTCGTGGCCTTCCTCTACGGGCGCCACCTGCGCCGCGCGGGGCGGAAGCAGGCCGTCCCGGACTCACGGGTCGAGGCGGCCACGACCGGTCGTGCCCGCGCGGGTGATCTCGACGCATCGGATGACGGTGTAGAAGATGTCGACGCCGACGACAGCGATGATCTCGACTCCGGCGCCTCCCCCGCCCGCGGGTTCCTGCACGCCGCGCGTCCCGAGGCGCCGAGCACGCGGGCTCGCGCGCGTCTGGCCTACCTCGTCTCTGCGGCCTGCGCGACGCTCGCCGTCATCGTCCTCGCCGTCGCGAGTTCCGTCGTCGTGCCGACGAAAGAGATCGGTGTCGTGACGACGTTCGGCAAGCCGACGGGCAGCCTCAGCAATGGCTTCCACCTCAAGGCGCCGTGGCAGAAGGTGACGTACATGGACGCCGCGATCCAGACCGACAGCCACACCGCCGACGACAAGAGCTGCATCAACGTGCGCATCGCCCACCAGGCGACGGCGTGCGTCGACGCGTCCATCCGCTGGCGTATCCGCCCCGACGCCTCCGACGCGCTGTTCCAGAATTACCGCGAGTTCTCCAGCATCCGCTCGAGCCTCGTCGACCGGCAGCTCTCCTCGAGCCTCAACAAGGAGTTCGCGTCCTACGACGCCCTCGCCGTCGACGAGAAGGGCAACCCGACGACCCCGACGCTCGCGAAGCTCTCAGACGACGCGACGAAGGACATGCGCGACCAGATCGGCGACCAGATCGAGGTGCTGTCGGTGATCATCCCGGTCATCAAGCTCGACGACAACACGCAGTCGAAGGCCAACGCGCTGCTCGCCCAGGTCGCGCAGACGCGCATCGCCGAGCAGGGCGTCAAGACGGCCGAACAGCAGGCGAAGGCCAACGAAGCGCTCGCGAAGTCGGTGAGCAAGGACCCGAACGTCCTCGTCTCCAAGTGCCTCGACATGGTCGAGGGCGGCAAGGTGACGCTGCCCGCCGGCTTCTCGTGCTGGCCGTCCTCGGACTCCGCCGTCGTCGTCCCCTCCACCGGCTCCTCGTCGAAGTAACCCCCGCCCCCCTGCGATTCTCGTCCCCCTTCGCGAATCTCGTCCACATCGGCGAACGGCGTCCCCCTTCGCGGATCTCGTCCACATCGGCGATTTTCGGCCGCATTCAACGGACGTTGTGGCGTTGGGGTCGGTGAGCGGCGTTTCAACGCGTCGGGCGGATTCGTTGTCACAGCGCGAAGCGTCACCCTGACCGCGGACTCGCGCCGCACTGCACCGACCCACGCTTTCACCGATGAGGACGGGGGAAGCACGCAGCGCGCCGGGGCGGGCGAGTAGCCTGACACCATGCGTACCTGGGCCATCGCCACCGTCACACCCCTGCTCGTCCTGACCGCGTGCTCCGCCCAGACCCACCGCTTCGACACCGCGACGGAACTGCGCAGCGCAGCCGTCAACGCAGGCCTGCACTGCACCGGGTACAACCCGACGACGCCGCCAGCGGGCGCCTCCAGCTCAGGCGAATGCGTCGGCGGCACCCACGCCATCTTCGTCGTCTACGACGGAGAGAACGCAGCCAAGAAAGCCATCACCGACGCGACCGGCAAACTGACGGGCGACGACGCCATCCTCGCCGGCCCCAACTGGTACGTCATGAGCAGCACTTCAGCCCTCGACGGCATCAAGGACTCCATCGGAGGAGACATCAAGAGCAAGTAGGCGGCGGCTGAACCCGGACTCGAGACGCGCTTTGCGCGTCAGCGCCAGGGGCAGGGCTCGGCACGCGCTTCGCGTCTCGGAGCCACGGGGACTCCGCCATCCTCGCTCCGCTGCGGCGGTTCTCGAATAACAGTGTTCGACAAATGTGAATACAGACAGCCACCCGGACGAGAATCATGTCCCGGGTGGCTGTCTGTATTCATCTCGGTGGACGCAAACGCGTCACCGTCTCAGCCAAGAGCGAGAAGGAATGCCGCCAGCGACTCAACGCCAAGATCAGCGACATCATGGAGCACGGCCTCAAGGTGTCCAACGGCATGACCGTCAAGGCATGGGTCGCCGACTGGCTGCCCCGCTACCAGGCAAAGGTGGCACCCAAGACGTACGCCAACGCGAAATCCGCGCTCGACCTCTACGTCACCCCAACGATCGGCAAGAAACGCCTCGACGACCTCACCGCCGGCGACATCCGCGCCGTCCACATGGCCGTGCGCGCCGCCGGCAACGGCTCATCCACCGCGCTGCGCTGCCACGCCGTCATCAGCTCCATGCTCACCGCAGCCGTCCGCGACGGCATCGACGTACCCCTGCAAGCACGCGAAGTAGAGCCACCCAAGAAATCCGTCAGCACCCGCGGCGCCATCCCCCTCGACCAAGCCCGCCTCCTACTCGCCAAGGCCAACGCGAGCACCGGCCGCTCCCGCTGGGTCGCCGCGCTCCTGCAAGGCATGCGCCCCGCCGAAGCTCTCGGCCTCACCTGGGAATGCGTCGACCTCGACAAGGGCACCATCGACATCTCATGGCAGCTCCAGACGCTGCGCTACATCGACCGCAAGGACAAGGCTAAGGGCTTCCAGATCCCCGACGGGTACGAAGCGCGCCACCTCACGCGCGCCTACCACCTCGTCCGGCCCAAGACGCAGGCCGGATGGCGAATCATCCCGATGGTGCCGTGGATGCACGCCGAACTGAAGCACCTGAAGGACACCGCAACCTCACCCTTGGGCCTCGTCTGGTGGACCATCGACGACCGCTACGGCACAGCGCTACCCATCCCGATCAGCGACAAGGCCGACCGCGACGCATGGACCGCGCTCCAGGACGCCGCGAAGGTACGCCACTCGACCGGGCGACACTACGACCTCTACGAAGCGCGCCACACCTGCGCGACACTCCTGCTCGAAGCGAAGGTCGACCCCAAGATCATCCAAGCGATCATGGGCCACTCCGACATCCTCGTAACCCACGGCTACCAGCACGTCGCCCACGACCTCAGCCTCAAAGCCCTCGAGGATGTCGCCGCGCAGCTGAAACTTGAGGCGCCGAAAACGCTCGGCGAACTCGCAGGAAGCTCTACGGTGGCGTCATGACCAAGCGCCTCGCCATGCTCGCCCTGCCCCTGCTCGCCCTCACCGCATGCTCGAGCGGATCGGGTGACGCGACCAAGACCGTCACCGTCAGCGCGACACCGTCGTCATCGGGCAGTTCCGACGCGAGCGAGAGCGTGGGCGGGTCGAGCGAGGCCGGGTACCCGACCCCGCCCGCCGACGCGACCCCGACTGAGCCGACCGGCCTCAGGTCCAACATCACTGCCGACCAGCGCGACAAAGCGATGTCGTTCCGCAACACGATGAACGTCGTGGTGCCCAAGTCCTACGGGCTGTCCGACACGGAACTGATCGGCCTCGCCGCATACGTCTGCTCTCAGCGTCAAATCGGCCAGCCGGAAAGCCTTGTGATGCTCGCCATCCCAGGCGTCATCCAGCGCACCGCGCCAGGTCAGCCGACGTGGGATCAGCAGGACTCCAAGCAGGCCGTCTACAAGGCGGAAGCCGTCTACTGCGAGGACTACCTCGCGTCGTGACCCAACCACCAGCGCCCCCGACCATCCGGCCGGGGGCGCTTTCGTGTCTCCATGTCGCTATCGCAACGTCACGCGGCCTCGTGGGCGCGGCGACGTTGGGCGCGTTCGCGGCGATGCGTGACGCGACGGCGACCGTTACCTCCTCGTCACCCAAGGCCACGATCGAGGGCTCTACGATCGGGGCATGACTGAATCGCAGCCACACGGCGCCTCTGTCCCGCAGAACGGGTACGCGCCCCAGTATCAGCAGTACCAGCCGGAGCCGCCCAAGAAGAAGCGCGGGCGCGGATGCCTGTGGATGATCCTCGGCGCGCTCCTGCTGGTGGTTCTCATCATCGTCGGCACCATGGCCCTTATCGGCGGGGCTGCGAAGAAGGTCGACGACGACATGCACGCCAAGCACTCGGTGACGTTCAAGGTGACGGGCGGCTCGAAGGCCGACATCACCTACACCTCTGACACCAATGCTTCTACGGCGCAGGAGAACGCAGCGAAGTTGCCGTGGTCCAAGACGCTCAACGTCGAAGGCATGACGTCCGGCATGAACATCTCGGCGCAGAACGGCATGGACGGCGCATCGGGGAAGATCACCTGCGAGGTCATCGTCGACGGCAAAAGCGTCAAGACGAACACCTCCAGCGGCCAGGGCGCTATCGCCAGCTGCGCCGCCCCCTGATCCTCACCCCCTCCGCCCACCAACGCCCCCGACCTCACCTCGAGGTCGGGGGCGTTTCTGCGTCTTAGGCGGCCTTGTGGCACATTCTCCACGCGACGACCATGACGAGTGTGACGTCGAGCTCCTTCGCCAAGGCGCGCGGGTCGTGACCGACGATGCGCTCGGCGCGACGGTAGGCGTCCTCGCTGATCAGTAGCTTCGCGGCGTACATGTTGGCGCTGCGCTCCTGCGCCAGAAACGCAGGAAGCCGAGACGGTAAAAATCCGTCTCGGCTATCCCTTGGCTATCCTCGTGTTCAGGATTCCTTGTGGAGCTATGGGGATTCGAACCCCAGACCTTCTCATTGCGAACGAGACGCGCTACCAACTGCGCCATAGCCCCGTGAAGCGAGAGATACGTTACCACCAAGCGGCGCACAGACCAACACGAGGCGCCCCAATCGGCCGTCACCCACCCTGCTCGCCGGGCCCGGCGACCCACGCACGGCTCCCTGCTCCCTCCACGACCCCACCAGCAGAAACGCTCCTTCGTGCCACCGAAAGCACACGTGCAACCCGTCACACCGGAAACGCACCCTCAGATACACGAAGACGGCGGGCGCCCCGTGGGCACCCGCCGTCCGTCGTCAAAGCCTCGCGTGCGGCCTCAGCCGGCGCGGTAGACCTGCGGAAGCTCTTCGTAGTCCTCGTCGAGCGCCATGCCGTCGAACGGCAGATCCTCGACGGGCGTGTTCTCGTACCGCGCGGCGAGCGGGCGCGTATCAACCTCGTCGACGGTCGCCGCCGGCTCGACAGGTTCACGCTCGGCCTTCGCCTTCATCGTGTACGTCGGGCGCGGCACGTCGACGGGCGCCCATGCCGCAGCGTCGAACACCTCGGCCTGCGCACGCGCCACGGCGTCCACGTCAGGCTCGACGTCGACGGCCGGCTCGGCGTCGACGTCGCGCTCCGGCAGCTGCGCGACGAGCGGCGACCGCTTCGTCATCGGCACCGCGGTCTCAGCCCCCTCGACCTCGACGCGGGTGGCGCCCACAGTGGCGCTCGAACGCGCGGGCGACGCGGCGCGCGCCGGAGCTGAGACGCCCACCGGGCGCACCGTGGTCGACGCTGCCTTGGCCGTCCGCGCTGCGATCGCCGAGCGGCGCAGCCACACGACGACACCGGCCGTGGCCAGCAGGCCGAGCAACGGCAGCCCCGCCGGCACGAGCGTCAGCAGAGCGAGCAGCGCCGTCACGACGAAGAAACCGAACGATCCGAGCAGGGCAAACAGCTTGACCTTCGGCGACTCGAGAGCCGCCGGCACGCGGGCAAGGCCCTGCGCCGCGCCCTGAAGACGAGCGGGCACCCGCGTCGTCGTCACCTCGGCGCGCTCAGCGGTCGACGCGTGCGCGTCACCCTCGGGGGCGCCGTGCGTCACGCGCGAAGCACCCTTGACGCTGACCTGAGGGCGCAGGATCGTGCGCGACGGCTCGTCGGCGCGCGCCGAGACGTCAGCCTGGATCGGGGTACGGCGTTCGAGCATCCTCATCGCCTCCGAGAATCGATCGACGGTGCGCGCGGTCGCGAGATCCTCGCGGCGGCGCACCCAGTGCTTGAGCATGTAGGCAGCCCACACGGCAATGATGACGAAGAAGATCAGGCTGCTGGCACTCACGCACACCAGGCTAGGGCGCGGCGGCATGACAACGAGTGAGCCACGCCGCGCGTGTCGCGCAAAAAATCTTCGCTGCGTGGGGTAACAATGCCCCGCCGCCGGCGGACGAGGGGGGGGGGGGGGGGGGGGGGGGGGGGGCACAGACCGACGTCGGCGCCGATCGTCGATGCGCACGGGCGCGGTCAGCTCCGACGCGCGGATGGCGGAGCATCGGCGAATGTGGACGAAGATCGCAGTTGTGGACATGAATCGCCGATGTGGATGCCGTTCGCCGACGTGGACGTGAATCGCAGTTGGGTACGGGCCACGTCGAGGTGGGTTTCGACGGCGCTGTTCAGCGGTTCGAGGGGGCAGACGGGTTCGGAGGTCCGAAAGGTCAGACGGGGTCGGGGGCCAGAGGGGGTCGGGGTCCGAGGAGTCAGGCAGGCTCAAGGCGGGTCAGACGGGGTCGATGCGTCCGAGGCGCTATGGCGAGTCGACAGTGTCAACAGTGTCGACGGAGCCTGATCGCTCGAGATTCTCCACACGCTGCACGAGCGTGCCGTCGACCTCGTGGCGCAGCAGTGCGAACGTGCGGTGGTCGCGCCACGCGCCGTCGATGTGGAGGAACCCGCGGCGCACGCCTTCGTCACGCCAGCCGAGTTTTTCGACGACGCGCAGCGAGTTCGCGTTGTCGGGGCGCACGTTGATCTCGAGGCGGTGCAAGCGCTCCACACCGAACGCGTGGTCGGCGGCCATCGCGACGGCCATGGGCGTCAGGCCGTGCCCGGCGAAGCGTTCACCGATCCAGTAGCCGATCGTGCCGCCCTGCTGCGCCCCACGCACGATCGTGAAGATGTGCACCTGCCCGGCCAGGGCACCGTTCCACGTCATCGCCCACGGCAACAACCGACCCGCGCGTGCCTCCGCGTTCTGCTCCTTGACGGCCGCCTTGAAGCCCAGCGCCGGCTCGGGGTAGGGGTTCGTCGAATCCCAGGGGCCCGTCCACCTGCGGTTCGCGGCGCGCAGCGCACTCCACTCCTGCAGATCCCGACGGGGATGCAACGGACGCAACCCCAGCTCACCGCCGCGATAGCGCCGCCGCAGCGTGACGGGCCACGTGCCCGGACCCATCAGTGCGAGCCTCCGTCGAGCTGCGCCATGACGTGCTCGAGGATGCCGTCGAGCACGTCGAGACCGTCGGCCACTCCCCCACGCGAGCCAGGCAGGTTCACGACGAACGCGCGCCCCGCGGCGCCGTCCGCGATGCCGGCGAGCCCACGCGAAAGGACGGCCGTCGCCACCCCTGCGGCCACACCCTTCGTACGCAGCGCCTCCTCGACGCCGCTGAGCTGCATCGTGAGGTACGGCCGCGTCTGCTCCGGCGTCGCGTCGCTCGGCGAGACGCCCGTCCCGCCGGTCGTGACGACGACGCGGCACCCGAGCGCGAGCGCGTCACCGAGCGCGTCGCCCACCGCCGGCCCGTCGGCGACGAGTCGCGCGTCGACCGTCCACCCCCGCTCACGTAGCCATGCCGCGATGACGGGCCCGGTCGCGTCGGTGTAGATCCCCTGCGCGGCTCGCGTCGAGCACGTGACGACGGCGGCGCGCCGTTCACTCATGCCAGTCACCGCTGCGCCCACCCGACTTCGCCGTGACGCGCACGTCGGTGATGCGTGCGTGCTTGTCGACGGCCTTGACCATGTCGATGAGCGCGAGCGCCGCGACGCTCACACAGGTCAGCGCTTCCATCTCGATGCCGGTGCGATCGGCGGTGACGACGGTGGCGCGGATGTCGACGCCGTCGTCGGTGACGTCGAGGTCGACCTCGACACCGTGCACCGCGATCGGGTGGGCGAGCGGAATGAGGTCAGGGGTGCGTTTGGCCGCCTGCAACCCCGCGATGCGTGCGACGGCGAGGGCGTCGCCCTTGGGCACGTCACCGTCACGCAGCGCCGCCACGGCGCGCTCGCTCAGCAGCACGCGCCCCGCCGCCGACGCCGAACGTCGCGTCACGGCCTTCGCCGCGACGTCGACCATGTGCGCGCTGCCGTCACCACGCACGTGGGTGAGGTCGCTCATGTCACTCCTTCTCGTCCGCCACGTTCTCGTCGTAGGCGCCCGCCAGGGGCGCGTCGATCGGCCCGTCGAGCACGAGCACGTCGAGCATCTCACCCGTCTCGACCTGGCGGGCCTCTCGCGGCACACGCGCGAGCGCGTTGGCCTCGCCCAACTCACCGAGGTGATGCGATCCCTGGCGCGCATTGGCACGGATCGTCAGCTCACCGTCAGCGCCGCGCACCGCGTGGACCCGCGCGTACTGGGCACGTCCACGCGGGCACGTCCACCCCGGGCCACGCACGACGCCGCGTCGCCACACGGGCGCCGGGCGCCCGCTCATGTGCGCGAGCGCGGGCGCGACGAACACCCAGAACGACACGAGCGTGCTCATTGGGTTGCCGGGCAGCGTGAACACCGGCACTCCTCGCTCGCCGAGCAGCCCGAAACCCTGCGGCTTGCCGGGCTGCATCGCGACCTTGTCGAACGTCACCTCGCCCGCCTCGATCAGCGCGGCCTTGACGACGTCATACGCCCCCGCGCTCACCCCACCCGTCGTGATGACGGCGTCAGCCGTCGCGACGGCACGCTCCAGCACCCGCGCCACCTCGCCGGCATCGTCACGCACGTGCGCGACCTCGACGAGTTCGGCTCCCACCGCAGCGACGAGCGCAGCGAGCATCGGCCCGTTCGAATCGTGGATCTGCCCATGCTGCAGCGCTTCTCCGGCCGGACGCAGCTCGTCCCCCGTCGACAGCACGACGACGCGCGGGCGCGGTGCCACCTCGATGTGATCCACCCCCGCCGAGGCGATGACGGCGACGTGTTGCGGTGCGATGATCGTGCCGGCGCGCAGCAGCACGTCGCCGATGCGCACGTCTTCGCCGCGTCGGCGGATGTGGCGCCCGTCCTCCACCTCGCCCGTGAACCGCACGCGCTCCAGCCCACCGTCGCTCTGCTCGACCGGCACCACCGTCGTCGTCCCCGACGGCACCGGCGCGCCCGTCATGATGCGCCAGGCCTCACCCGGCGCGCATGTCAGCTCACGTGTGTCACCGGCCGGGATGTCGCCGACGACGGGTAGCTCGCCGTCCGCAGCGTCCCCGGCTCGCAGGGCGTACCCGTCCATCGCGGAATTCGTGAACCCCGGCAGGTCGACGCCGCTGCACACGTCAGCGGCGAGCGCCCGCCCGAGGACGTCACCGACCCACCCGCCGTCGGCCAGCGCCACCCGCCGCGCAGGCAGCCGTGGAACGGCCGCGAGGATGCGCGCGAGGTGCTCGGCATCGGTGATGAGTTCGGGGGCGTGCGACATGCCCCCATTGTGCAACCCACCACCGACAACGCCCCGTTCGCAACCGGATTCGGTTGCGAACGGGGCGTCATCCCCATGCTGGATGGCGTCAGGCGCCGCGCTCGGTGCGAGTGCGCCCCTTGCCCTCGTCGGTCTCGACCCAGCCCTGCAGCCAGGAGCGGAAGTCGGAACCGAACTCGTTGTGACGCGTGCCGAGACGCACGACGGCCTTGAGGTAGTCGAGACGGTCGCCCGTGTCGTAACGGCTGCCGCGGAAGACGACACCGATGACGCCGGCGCCCTCACCCGTCGCGCTCGCACGCTCGGCGAGCGCGTCCGTCAGCTGGATCTCGCCGCCGCGTCCCGGCTCCGTCTTCTCGAGCACCGCGAAGATCGACGGGTCGAGCACGTAGCGGCCGATGATCGCAAGGTTGCTCGGCGCCTCCCCCGCGGCCGGCTTCTCGACGAGACCGGTGACGCGCACGACGGCTTCGCCCTCGCCCTCGATCGGTTCGACGGCCGCGCAGCCGTAGAGGTGGATCTGGTCGTCCGGCACCTCCATGAGCGCGATGACGGACCCGCCGTGCTTGGCCTGCACGTCGATCATCTGCTCGAGCAGGTGGTCGTCCTCGTCGATGAGGTCGTCGCCGAGCAGGACGGCGAACGGCTCGTCGCCGACGTGGTTGCGCCCGACGAGCACGGCGTGGCCGAGGCCGCGCGGCTCGCCCTGGCGGATGAAGTGGACCTCACCGAGGTCGGCCGACTTCTGCACACGCTTGAGGCGCTTCTCGTCGCCCTTCTTCTCGAGGGCCCGCTCGAGCTCCCAGTGGCGGTCGAAGTGATCCTCGAGAGCAGCCTTGGAACGACCGGTGATCGTGAGGATGTCGGGAACCCCTGCGCGCACCGCCTCTTCGACGACGTACTGGATGGCCGGCTTGTCGACGACCGGCAGCATCTCCTTGGGGATGGCCTTCGTGGCAGGCAGGAAGCGCGTGCCGAGCCCGGCGGCCGGGATGACGGCCTTGCGCGCGCGACGGCGAGGAGCGGAGGACGGCGTTTCAGTCATGAGCCTAGGCTAGCCCTCATGACCGACAACGGGGCCCCGGATGCACCGACCGGCGCGACACCTCCGCGCGACGTCGAGCCGACGCCCGACGAGCGCGAGCGCGTCGCCAAGCGCGATTTGCGCGCACGACTTCGCGCCGCGCGTCGAGAGCGTCGTGATGCGACGAGCCCCGAGCAACGTCACACCGACGGACTCGCGCTGCTGCATCACCTCGAACCGCTGCTGGCACGCGCCACCTGCGTCACCTCGTTCGAGCCGCTGGCGAGCGAGTCGAACCTCGAACCGATCAACGCCGCCGTCAGGGCGCGCGGGCGCCTGCTCGTGCCGATCACGCTCGCCGATCTGGACCTGTCCTGGCGTGACGCCGCCACGGGCGACGACCTGGGCACGGGTGGCATCGCGGCCGCCGACCTCGTCATCGCGCCCGCGCTCGCGATCGGCCCGAACGGCGAACGCCTCGGCCAGGGCGGCGGCTGCTACGACCGCGCCCTGCCGCGCCGACGGCCGGGCACACCCGTCGTCGCCGTCGTCTTTCCCGACGAGCTGCTGACCGGCCCCGATGCGCCCAGCATCCCGGTCGAGGCGCACGACGAACGCGTCGACGCGGCCCTCACCGTGGACGGCCTCGTCCGCTTCGGCGACGCCCTGGGATACTGAGAGGCACCGGCCCGCGACGAGGCCGAGCCGACGCCGACGCACCCACCCGCTGACGCCGACCTGAGGAGGGGGCCCGATGATCGAAGCCGCCGCCGCCACCGGGTTCGACACCGCCGACCTGCCGCTGACGCTGCTCGTCGGCTCGCTCGTCCTGCTCGTCGCCGTCGCCGCCGTCCGCCTCGCCAACCGCTCGGGGCTGCCGACGCTGCTCATCTACCTCGCGATCGGCGTCGCTCTCGGTGAGGGTGGGCTCGGCATCGGCTTCGAGAACACGAACCTCACGCAGGTGCTCGGCTATTGCGCGCTCATCCTCATCCTCATCGAGGGCGGTCTGACGACGCAGTGGAGCAGCATCCGCGCGTCCGTCGCCCCGGCCCTGCTGCTGTCGACACTCGGCGTGCTCGTCTCCGTCGCGGTCGTCGGTTCGGCGACGCACCTCCTGCTCGACTTCGACTGGAAGACGTCGCTGCTGCTCGGCGCCATCGTCTCCTCGACGGACGCCGCGGCCGTGTTCTCGGTGCTGCGCAAGGTGCCGCTGCCGCATCGCCTCGCTGGCGTGCTCGAGGCCGAGTCGGGCTTCAACGACGCGCCCGTCGTGCTGCTCGTCGTCGCCCTCGCGGACGAGGTGGTGCCCGGCGGCGAGCACCACGGCGTCCTCTCCCTCGCCGGGATGGCGGTGTTCGAACTCGCCGGTGGCGCGCTCGTCGGCCTCGCTGTCGGCTGGGTGCTCGGCGCCCTCTCGCAGCGCATCGCGCCCGGCTCGTCAGGTCTGTTCGCAATCGGCGTCGTCGCCGGGGGTGTCCTCGCCTATGCCGCGGCGTCCGTCGTCCACACGAGCGGCTTCATGGCGACCTACCTCGCGGCGCTCGTCCTCGGCAACATGCCGATCCCCCACCGTCAGGCCGTGCGCGGCTTCGGGCAGGCGATGGGGTGGCTCGCGCAGATCGGCCTGTTCGTCCTGCTCGGCCTGCTCGCCTCCCCCAGCCGCCTCATGGACCAGTTCGTGCCCGCCATGGTCGTCGGCTTCGTCCTGCTCCTGCTCGCCCGCCCCGCCTCGATCATCGCGTCGATGACGCCGTTCGGCTTCTCCTGGCGCGAGCAGGTGTTCCTGTCATGGGCAGGTCTTCGCGGCGCGGTGCCGGTCGTCCTCGCGACGGTGCCGCTGACCGCGGGCGCCGAGCAGATGCGCTGGATCTTCGACCTCGTCTTCGTCCTCGTCGTCGTCTTCACGTTCCTGCAGGCCCCGACGCTGCCGCTCGTCGCCCGCGTGCTCGGCATCGGCAACGACGCGCACGCCGTCGAGCTCGAGGTCGAGAACACGCCGCTGACGGACCTGCGCGCCGACATGCTGCACGTCAAGGTCGGCGAGCACTCGCAGCTCGTGGGCGTCATGCTGTACGAGCTGCGCCTACCGGTCGGCGCGAACGTCACCCTCGTCGTCAACGGCGAGCGCAGCTACGTGCCCGGTGAGCGCAGCGTGCTGCGCGCCGGCGATCAACTGCTCGTCGTGACGAAGGAGGCGGTGCGCGCTCGTACCCTCGCCCGCTTCCGCGAGGTGAGCGAGGGCGGACGCCTCGCAGGTTGGCGCATGCCCACCGCGCCCCGCACATGAGCGACGTGCGCCTGCCTGACCCTGACGCTGCCTTACCATGTCGCAGTCGAACCAGCGCCGCCCGCCGGCACGAGAGAAGGAATGACGATGCCCACCTACGCCTACGCGTGCAAGGAATGCGGCCACGGTTTCGAGGCGCGCCAGTCGTTCGACGACCCCGCTCTCACGACGTGCCCCGAGTGCGGCGGCCCGCTGCGCAAGGTGTTCAACAGCGTCGGCGTGACGTTCAAGGGGGCGGGTTTCTACCGCACCGACAGCCGTTCCTCCGGCACGAGCTCGAGCTCCAGTTCCGGTTCGAGCTCGAGCGGTTCGAGCAGCTCCGACGCCTGACGGCCATCCCCAGGTGTGACGGCCGGGCACCCTGATCCACAGCCTGCGGCATGACGGCGCCCACCATCGGCGCGGTTCGCCCTAGCGTCGAGCCATGCCCTCACTGCGCACCCTCGACGTCGTCCACCGCCTCAACGCCCCGACGCGCGCGGCCGCGACGCGTCGCCGCCGGCTGCGCAAGGCAGGGGCCATCACCTGCCTGCTCGTCGGCGCGGCGCTCGCGGCACCGTCGGGCGGCGCCCCCGATCCGGCGGCGTCCGCGGCCACGTCGGGTGCCTCAGCCGACGGCCCCGCACCGGCCGCCCTGCGGGGACGCCACATCGTGCGCATCACGCCGGTGGGGCCGAACCCACAGGATGCCGCCCGCGTCGACGTGT
Organism: Dermacoccus nishinomiyaensis; assembly: GCF_900447535.1. NCBI lineage: Bacteria > Bacillati > Actinomycetota > Actinomycetes > Micrococcales > Dermacoccaceae > Dermacoccus > Dermacoccus nishinomiyaensis. Next base: position 541,335 of record NZ_UFXX01000002.1, read on the forward strand.
GGGACGCCTCCGGGACGCGGCTCGTCGGCTGCGCTCCGACCTACCCGGGCTCGACTCGAGTTCCCGCTCGCGATGTGATGTCGAACACATCGACGAGCACGGTCTCGATCGCGATGACCGATGCCGAGACCGTTCGCGTGGCCAAACATCTGGGAGACGCCGCGGAATCGGGAAGCGGCCTCCTCGTCACCGGCTGCCTGTGAGCGATCGCTTCATATCACGCACGACGACACGACGGGCCGTTTTGATTTCCCGACTTTCCACCCATCTGGGTACTGTCATGAGTGCACCTTTCACACAGCATTCCGAGCAGTTAGGAGAAGCCATGAAGGGCTTCAAGGACTTCATCATGCGCGGCAACCTCATCGAGCTTGCCGTCGCCTTCATCATGGCCGGCGCGTTCGCGAAGGTCGTCGAGGCCTTCATCACGATCGTCATGGACCTGCTGGGCAAGCTCGGCGGCACGCCGGACTTCTCGTCCTACAAGCCGGGCGGCGTCCACGTCGGCGCGTTCCTCACGGTTCTCGTCAGCTTCCTCGTCCTCGCGTTCGTCGTGTACTTCGCGATGGTCAAGCCCTACGAGGCTGCCAAGGCCCGCTTCGCCAAGCCGGCTGACGCCGAGGACACCGAGCTGTCGCTGCTGGCCGAGATCCGCGACGAGCTGCGCGCGGGCCGCCGCCTCTGAGGCTCATCGAGCGCATGAGGCCTCTCGGTCTCTGAGCGCACGAAGGGCGTGAACACCATGGTGTTCACGCCCTTCGTCATGTCCGCTCCGCCATTCCCCCGGAGCCCAGGCTCAACCCCAGTGCGGCGGACGCTGATCGAGGTACCACTGATCCTGAGCGCTGCGCGGCCCCGGCGCGTCGTCGTCACGGCTCCACCAGCGCGACCAGTCGGCGTCAGGCGTGGCCGACGCGGGCGCCGCGGCGCCGTCAGCGGCGACCTCACCGTCGCGGCTCGTGGCAACCCGCGTCTGCCCGTCCACCGTGCGCGTCGCAGGCGCCGACGCCCGGCGCGGACGACGACGACGGGGCTCAGAATCGCTCATCGTTCTCCTCCGCGAGGAGGCGACCCACGAGCGCGACGATGCGGGAGCTATCGCGGGCCGGATCGCGGAACAGGTCGACGGTCCACACGCGATCATGGTGCCAGCCGAGCCGCTCCAGCGCCTCGGGGCGCAGCCGATCACGTTCGCGGACACTGCCCATCGCGGCGTAGGCATCACCGTCGCTCTCGACCGCGAGCAGCATGCGGCCAGGCTCCCTCGGATGCTCGACGGCCAGGTCGACACGCATCCGCGAGTGTCCGTACCCGGTGTGCACGACGAGGCCCTCGGCGCGCAGGCGCCGCGCGAGGTCCTCGACGACGTACGGCACGGGCACGATGACGGCGTCCGCGCCGACGCGGCGCAGCGCCACCGACCCCGACGACGACGTGCGGCGCCGTCGCCCGGCGACGACGGTGACGAGTTCGTCACCGTCGAGCTCCGGCTCGCCCGCGCCGGTGTCGAGGCGCTCATCGCACTCGGCGACGTAGAGCAGGAAGTCGCGCAGGAGCACCGCGCCGCGCGAGCGCAGCGCGGCCGGGTCGACCTCGTCGCCGGTGAACGCGGAGACGACGTCCATGCGTCGGCGCGCGCGGGAGATGGCGACGTTGAGGCGACGCTCACCGCCGACGTGGTTGAGCGCCCCGAACCGGCGCACGAGAGCGCCCGTGGGGTACGGCGCGATGCCGAGGGAGAGGATGACGGCGTCGCGCTCGTCGCCCTGGACGCGTTCGAGGTTCTTGACGAAGAACGGCGCCTCCGGGTGGGCGGCGAGGAACGCGGCGAGCTCGCTGTCGACACGTGCCTGCGCGGTGACGGCGCGTTCGAGGCGGCGAGCATGCGTGAGGCCGAGGGTGATGACGCCCAGCGACTCGTGCGGGCGCTGCGCGGCGTGCTGACGCACGAGGTCGAGGACGGCCTCGACCTCGGCCTTGCCCTGATCCGGCGCCGCCTCGTCGGGGTACGGTTCGCGCACCTCGACGCGGTGAAGGCGCAACACGTTCTCGACGTCCGCGCGCGGGAAGGTGATGAGTTCACCCTCGTAGACCGCTTCGTTGGAGAAGGCGATGAGACGCTCGTCGAGAGAGCGGTAGTGCCAGCGCAGGTGGCGCACGGGCAGCAGGCCGGCGAGCACGTCGAGCACGGATTCGCCCGTGTGCGCGGTGTCCTCCCCCGCCGAGGTGCGCTGGAAGAAGCTCGTCGGCGCGAGCTGCTGTGTGTCACCGGCGACGACGACCTGCACGCCACGCGAGATCGCCGAGATCGCCTCGGCGGGCGGGATCTGGCTCGCCTCGTCGAAGATGACGACGTCGAACCAGCGCCCCGGCGGCAGCGTCTGCGCGACGACGAGCGGGCTCATCGCCCAGCACGGCGCGAGCGCCGTCATGAGATCCGGCGCACCGGCGAAGGCCTGACGCAGCGCGTCGGCGCTGCCCGCGTGGTGACCGAAGACGAGAGCCGCCTCCATCGCCTCGACCTGCTCGGGCAGGTGCTGCGCGACGGCGTCGATGCGCCGGTAGGCGCGCTGACGCACGCGGTGCGGTGTCTCGTCGAGGTGACGGCGATCGGCTGCTGCGTAGCGCTGCGCGGCGGCGCGCAGGTCGTTGCCGCGGTGCTCCTCGTATGCCGGATCCTGACGGCGCACGCGCTCGAGCACGCTCGTCCACCAGATGAACTCCCACTCGGCGGGCACGGCGTCCTCGTTCACGCCCCGCGCCGCGAAGTCGTCGACGACCGGTCCGAGGCCGAGAGCGCGCAGGCGGTCGATCTGCGAGCCGGAGCGCGCCGCGACCTCGATACGGTCGGCGTCGGCGGCGAGGGTCTGGAGGCGTGCGGCGAGCTCGTCGAGGTCGAGCGTCACGAGGTTCGTCGCACCGCGCGTGCCCTCGAGACGCTGCCCGAGCCAGTCGAGTTCGTCGGTCAGGCGCGTGTGCGCGGCGCGCACCTGCTCCGTCATCGGCGGCACGCAGGGGCGCCCCTGCCCGCCGAACTCACGCCAGCGCGCCTGCTCGTCGGCGGCGCGCTGCAGCATGGCGTGCAGATCCTCGGGCGGACGCCCGGGACGCAGCGTCGCGCGGGCCTCCTTGAGCAGCCGGCGACGCTCCATCGCGCCCACCTGGTGCTCGGCGCCCTTGCGCTCGGTACGCGGCGCGCTCGCGACGACGCCCGCGTCGAGGTCGAGCGCGAACACGTCGGAGGTGAACACGTCGAGGGTCTTCGTCACGTGGCTCATGAGGTCGAGCACGTCCGAGGCCTGCGTCATCGTCGTCGGCACGGGCAACCCTGCCGCGTCCGCGAGGGCCGCGAGCGACGCACGGTGGCGGGCCAGTTCGCCGCCGGCCTCATCGGCCGAGCCGTCGTCGCCGGAGCGTCCGCCAACCGAACCGTCGCCAACCAAGCCGTCATCGCCGGCCAGTCGCAGCACGAGGTCTCGAGCGCGTTCGCTGTGCTCGCTACCGCGCACGCGCGCGCCGAACCAGGCGTCGGGTTCGCCCTCGCCCTTCCACGCGCGATCCTGCGCGAGTCCGAGCAGCGTGCGTCCGGTCTCGTCACGCGCCTCGGTGTCGAGACGGTTGAGCGGCTCACCCTCGAGACGCACGCGTGAGCGCGGCGGGTGCGGCAGGGCGTTGAGTTCGGCGATGCGGCTCTGCGCGTCGTGCGCGCTGACGCCGAACGGGTCACGCACGCGGTGCAGGGCGCGCACGTGCTCGATCAGGGTGACGCGCTCGGATTCGAGTTCGTCGATGACGCGCGGGTCCGGCCCATCCGCGCTCGGACCGTCGCCGTGCGGTGAGCGCAAGGCGTCACCGACGTGCGGGGCACCCGCTGCGGGCGCGGTGACGAGGCGTCGCGCGAGGGTGTCGACGAGGTCGGCGGGCGTGCCGGAACCGGCGTGCGCGTCGAGCATGAGGTCGCCGAGGCCGAGCGCCGACAGCCGTCCGATGACGGCGTCGATCGCGGCGCGCTTCTCGGCGACGAACAGCGCGCTCTTGCCGTGCGCGGTCAGGGTGGCGACGAGATTTGCGATCGTCTGGCTCTTGCCGGTGCCGGGTGGGCCCATGAGGACGAGGTGCTGGCCACCCATGACGGCGTCGATCGCCGCCTGCTGCGCCGAGTCGGCGTCGAGGACGAGAAACTCCTCGCGCGGGTCGGCGTCGAGCCCAGCGGCGGGCGCCTCGGCGCCGACGTCGAAGATCGACGCCTCGTCACCGGCCATCGCGGCGACGACGGGATGCGTGTGCAGGCGCGGCGCCTGCTCTGCGACGTCGCGCACCATCGAAAGCTTCGCGTAGCTGAACGTCGAGACGACGAGGCGCTCGTCGATGCGGAACCCCGGGATCGACGCGCCCGCGCGGCGCATCATCGCGTACGTCGGGGCCGGGTCGAACCCGTGCGGGCCGGCCGACGACGCCGTCACGTACTCGTGGTCGATGTTGATGCCGCGTGAGGCGAAGTAGGTGGACAGCGCCGAGTTGAGTTCGACGGTGCGCGAGACCTCGAGGACGAGATCGTCACCGCCGCGGCCCCCGAAGTGGATGTCGCACTGGCGCAACAGGATCGGCGCGGCCGGCACCGCGTCACCGCTCATCTGCCACGTCGCGCGGCCGAGGGCGAGGAAACAGCTGAGGATGCCGCGCTCCTCGAGCAGTTCGCGTGACAGGTCACGGATCGCGAGCGCCTTCTCGTACGCCTCGGCGTACGCGTGCTCCGAACGCACGATCTGCGACAGCAGCACGCTACGTCCCGACAGCAGCTTCGCGACGCCCGCCGGGTGCGCCGTCGTGAGGTCGAGCTCGACGGAGTCGTCGGTGCGCTGCCACAGCAGCGAGTTGCGCCCGCCGAGGTCGACGAGGTGACGCTGCCACACCGCGGCGGCGTCACGCACGGCCTGACGACGGTCTTCGTCCGCCGCGTTCATCGTCTCGTGCGCAGCGTTCACGTGTTCGTTCGTCACCACGGCAGGTTATCGGTGAAACCTGGCGTTCGTCGCCAGGCTCCCCGGCGCTCAGTAGTCGGAGCGGCGCAGGAACGCGTCGACGAACACTCCGGAGATCTGCTCGGGTGTCTTCGTCTGGTAGCTGAGGCCGTCGGTGGCCTTGGCGATGCGCTTGAGCGCGTCGGGGTCGGTACCCGTGCCGAGCGAGATCGTGACGATCTTGACGGGCTTGTCGGCCGAGTACTGCGACTTGAGGCGCGCGAGGAGCTGATCGAGCGAGAGGCCGCCGTTGGGGTCGTCGTTCGTGCCGTCGGTGAGGACGACGACGGAGTTGACGTAGTTCGGGTCGTAGGTGTCGGTGACGCTCTTGTACGCCGCCGCGATCGTGTCGTACAGCGCCGTGTCGCCGTTCTTCGCTGCGAGGCCCGGCAGCGTGTGCGCCTTCGCGATGAGGCCGTTTCGGTAGGTGTCGTCGAGGATCGGCTGCTCACCGTTCGTCAGCGGCAGGTAGTCGACGTGGTTCTTCTGCAGGCTGGAGCTGAACGCCCAGGCCCCGAGGCGCGTGGTCTTCGGCAGCACGTCGAGCGCCGCGATGGCGGTGCTCTCCATCAGCTCGATGCGGCTCTGGCCGCCGTCGATCTTCGTCTGCATCGACCCGGAGACGTCGATGAGGACGAGCATCCGCGCGTCCTTCTTGAGGTTCGTCCAGGCCGTGTCGGCGCTGACGGTCGTCGCTTGCGACGCAGGCGCCATCATCGGCAGCGAGGCCGGTAGGACGCTGCCGCCCGCCGGAGCGTCACTGCCGCCGTCGCGGAAGCCCTGCTCGCTGCGGTAGGTCTTCTCCGTGGGGCTGAGCAACTGCTGCTTCAGCGCATCGAGGGCAGCGCTGTCGGCCTGGGTGCCGCGCACCGGCGTCACCCACTGATACTCGAGTTGTTTCGCGCCGCCCGTCGGCACCATCGGCGTCAGCGGCTTGTCGGGGTGGGCCTTGTTGAACGCGAGCATCTGCTGCTCGCTCACCGGGTAGATGCGCGCGCGGTCGGCGCCCTGCAGCGCGTTGCCGTCCATCGTCGCGGCCGTCGTCAGCGACCGCGACAGGCGCAGCACCGCGCGCATGAGGTCGGAGCGCGCGTCGTTGGTGTTGGCCTGCTGATCTGCGGCGATGACGGCGAGCAGGCTCTCCGTCGCGACATCGGTGTCGATGAAACTGACGGGCAGCTTGTTGTCGAGCACGCTCAACCAGCTGTTCGGCTTCTTCGCCGCGCTGCGCAGGCTCGCGGGCACGCCCATGACGACGGGGCTCGTCGCGATCGTGTCGCCCGTCGTCACCCAGCCGCTGCCGAGCTTCTTCTCGATGAGCTGCGTCCACGCGGGCGAGTCGCTGATCCACACCTGCGGTTCGCTCGGCGAACTCGTGATGATCGACTGGTACGTGTCGCCCGGGTTCTGCGAGCTGACGCTGTACGACGCGCATACGTCACCGCGTGCCTCGACCTGATCCGCCGCGTGACGGACGGCGTCGGCGATCGCCGCGGGAGCCGCGACCTGCACGACCGACTGCGCCGAGCAGTTCGTACGCCCCTCGCCGTGCGCGGCGACCACCTTCGTCGCCCCCGCCCCCGTGACGGCGACGACGCCGGCCAGCCCGGCGAGCGCCATCACCCGACGACGGGTGGGGACGCTGGGCGTGGGCGTGTGATGTTCGGCCATGACGCCCCAATGTACCGGGGAGGTGGTGGCCCAGGCTGGCATCTTCAGCAGTTCGACGCGTGCTGGGCGCGTGTCGTTGCCTGCGAGCTCGAATCCCGCCGCGCGGGGCTGCTGCTCCCATCCGTCGAGCAGTACGCACCCTGTTGACGACAGGACGTCAGGTCGAGACGCGTCGTCAGCACACGCTTCAGTGCACCGTGATCTGCGGCGCGAACAGTCGCATGACGTCGAGGGCGCGCTCGTGGTTCGTGACGTCCGAGCCGGCGCAGGCCGAGGCGACGACGTGGACGCGCGCCCCGGCGTCAGCGGCAGCGAGTGCTGTCGCGACGACGCAGCAGTCGGTGGAGACACCCGCGAGCACGAGCGTCGGGGTGTCGCCTGTGAGTCCGCGCACCTGCTCGCCCCACTTGCCGAACGTCGGTTCGTCGACATGGTGGGCGCCCGCCGCGATGTCGGCGATCTCGGGCACGAGGGCGTACATCTCGTCGTCGCCCGGGCGGGCCGCGAACGGCCACGCGGCGTAGTAATCCGCCCACGATCCTCGCGGCGGCAGCTGCGGCACGAAGCGCGTGACGATCGTGCGGCCGGTGTACCGCTCAGCCAATGCATGAATCGGCGTGAGCGCGGCGGAGAACATCGGCGAACCCCACTCGCTCGAGGACGAGGCGAACACGACCTGCGGGTCGATGATGACGAGCCACGCGTCGTCGGTAAGCACATCGGCAATCATGACGTCACCTTCCCGCGCCGGTCGTCCGAGCCCACAACGCCGCGTCGGGCGTCATCGTCGAGTTCCTGACGACGCACCCGCCCACGTCGCAGCAGCAGCGTCGCGACGAACGACAGCACGAGCGCGAGGAGCACGCCGATGTTGGAGTATGCCCAGTCGCCGCTCCAACCGTCCGTCGTCTCGTGGCCGAGGCCGAGCGGGTCGAGCAGGTAGCCCTGCCAGTTGTTCCACGAGGCGTCCGCGGCGAAGCTGTTGACGACGAGCCCCCACCCGATGACGGAGGCGACGGCGAGGACGGCCAGTGACGTCCAGTCGAACGCGCCGTAGCGCCCGCGGGCGTCGAACAGCGCAGCCTCGTCGTAGTCGCGGCGCCGCAGCGCGACGTCGGCGATCATGACGCCCGCCCACGACGCGAGGGGCACGCCGAGGGTGATGAGGAACGACTGGAACGGGCCGAGGAAGTCCTGCGCGAAGAACACGACCCAGATCGTGCCGAGCGTCAGGATCGCGCCGTCGACGAGCGCCGCCGCCGGCCGCGGGATGCGCACGCCGAGGCTGAGCAGCGTCAGGCCGGAGGAGTAGATGCCGAGCACCGCGCCCGACACGAGCGCGAGTACGGCCGAGACGAGGAACGGGATGAGGAACCACGTCGGCAGGATCGTCGCGAGCGTGCCGACGGGGTCGGCGGCGATGCCTTCCTCGAGCTTCGGATTCGATGCGGCAAGCAGCAGACCGTACGTCAGCAGCAGGACGGGCGCGACGGCGCCGCCGAACGTGTTCCAGAAGACGATCGCGCCGCCCGAGGCGTCACGGCGCTGGTAGCGCGACCAGTCGGCGGCGATGTTGATCCAGCCGAGGCCGAACCCCGTCATCACCATGACGAGCGCGCCCGTCACCGCCTGCCATGAACCGGCGGGGACGGCCGTCACCGCGCTCCAGTGCACCTCGTCGAGGGTGAGGGCGACGTAGGCGAGGGTGGCGAGCCCCGTCAGCCAGGTGAGGACGGACTGCAGCTTCATGATGATGTGGTAGCCCGCGACGGAGGCGAGCACGATCATCGAGGCGACGACGACGGCGGCGACGATCTTCGTGGCCGTGCCACCGCCCCAGCCGAGCCGGTCGAAGATCGTGGACGTCGCGAGTACCGCCATGATCGACAGGAACGTCTCCCACCCGATCGACGTCAGCCACGAGATGACGCCCGGCACCTTCTGGCCGCGGACACCGAACGCAGCGCGCGACAGCACCATCGTCGGCGCGCTGCCCCGCTTGCCGGCGACGGCGATGAGCCCGCACAGCAGGAACGACAGGACGACGCCGACGACGCACACCGCGAGCGCCTGCGCGAAAGAGATGCCGAAGCCGAGGACGAACGAGGCGGTCGCCATGCCGAAGACGCTGACGTTGGCCGCGAACCATGGCCAGAACAGGTCGCGCGGGCGCGCCGTACGCTCCGATTCGTCGATGATCTCGATGCCTGTGGTCTCGACGGAGAGGCGACGGGATGCGGCCGCAGTGGCGGCCTGTCGCGACGCTGCGGCGTCAGCTGGTGTGCTCATGCGCTCATCGTGGCAGGCGGACGACGCGCGTGGGGCGTTTCGACCAGCCCTTTTGGTCACCATGACATGACGGGTGCTCGACCTGTCGCTCACGCGGCGGGTCGACGGTACGGTCTGGCACGCAAGGCCGCCGCCGCTGCGACTGCTGACGGGCGAGGACGATCGTGGCTGTGGCGGGCGCTTGCGCCGACCTCGCTGAGGCGATCGAAAGCGACGCGTCGGGCGAGCCCGCGCCCTCAGCCGAGCTCGTCGAACACACCCGGCTGTCGAGCGACGACGACGAGTGCCGCGGCGAGGGCGGCGCGCTCGTCAGGGGCGACGAGGTCGGCCAGGGCTGCGGCGTCGGTGGGTAACCCCGCCAGCCGGGCGCCCTTGACCGTCAGCGTGTCGGCGAAGGGTTCTCTCAGGTGCCACGTCGACTGCACCTCGCGCACGACGATGCCCGCGCCCGTCGGGCCGATGCCGTCGAACTCCTGCAGCAGCTTCACGATCCGTTTCGGGTCAGCGCCCGCTTCGTCGCGCAGACGCCGCAGGTCGTCGTCCCATCGCTCGCGGATCGTCTCGGCGTTCTTGCCGAGACGCGTCGACGTCGAGAAGTCGTAGCGCCGGTAGCCGCCGCGGCCGAGGGCGTCGACGCGTTGCTGCCACGACGTCGCACGGGTGCCCGACGGTGTCGTGCAACCGATCGCGAACAGCTCGCGCGCGCTCGCAAGGGCCGCCTCGGCGCGGATGCGAGCCGACAGCAACTGTGCGACGACGAGCAGCTGCCACAGCGCCGCGGGTTCGTCGACGAGTCTCACACCGGCGCGTTCGGCGAACGTCTCACCGTCCGCGGCAACGAGTTTCGCGGCCAGGGCCCGGGCGTCAGTCACCGCGCAGGGTGGCGAGTGCCATCGGCAGGCGGGGCGGGATCTCACCGGCGAGGAAGCCGACGCGCCCGTGTTCGGCCGCGAGCACATCCCCGGCCGCAGCATGAACGTGCTTGCCCCACACGAGGCCCTGCGCGAGCCCGACGCGCAGTGCCGCCTGCCCGGACAGCATCGCCGCGCCAGGCGTCGATCGATCGCCGCCGATGACGAGGCACTGGCCGCGGCTGTACTTCGTGCCGGTCGGCTCGGGCAGCGGCCAGCTGCGCAGCAGGTTGGGCGTCACCGTCGTCGGCGACGTGGCGTCACCGCCGCGTGCGACGTCTGGGATCTCGGGGCGCTCGATGCTCATGCGGACGCCTCCTTCTCGCCGGGGTTCGACGCGTTGTCGTCGGACTCGCGCTTCTCGTCGCGCTGCGCCGAACCATGTGCGCCGATGTCGTCGGCCGCGCCCGGTTGATCGGTGACGGCGATGCCAGAGTCGCGCAGGTGTTCGTCGAGGTTGTAGTCGAGCAGGCGCCAGCCGGTCGGCGATTCGTCGTCGCTGACGAGGCGGCAGATCGCGGCGTTGCGCATTCCGTTCGTGCGGGCGCGCTCCATGACGGCGTCCTCGTCCATGCCCTCGGCGACGTAGCAGAACATGAGGTTGACGACGTCGTGCGCCGTGACGAGCACCGTCTTGCCCGCGGCGCGCAGGCGTAGATCGGCCATGACGGCGCGGACGCGGCCGGCGACGTCGGCCCAGGATTCGCCGCCGGAGGGGCGGTAGTAGAACTTGCCGATCCATTCGCGGCGCTTCGCCTCCTCGGGGTGGGCGTCGCGGATGCCGCGCCCGGTGAGCATGTCGGTGACACCCATGTCGCGGTCGCGCAGACGCTCGTCGACGAGGACGGGCAGTTCGAGCGACGCCTCGTCGAGCGCGATCTGGCCCGTCTGACGCGCGCGTCGATACGGGCTCGTCCACGTGACGTCCGGCTGATCGTCGGCGGGCTGTTTCGCGAGCCACGTGCCGACGGCGGCGGCTTGTCGGCGGCCGAGTTCGCTCAGTTCGATGTCGGGGTCGCGCACGGGCACGTCGATGCGCTCGAGGTCATCGCGCAGCGCCGCCTCCGCTGCCACGTTGCCCTCCGACTCGCCATGACGCACGAGAACGAGAGTTACCTGATCCACACCGTTGACGCTATGCCCTGCCATCGACGACGCGCCACTCCCCCGCGCCACCCGTGGGCACGCGCGTCAGTGCACGAGACCGTCGGTCCCGACGAGGGGGTTGGCGCTCGTCGGCACGCGTTCGGCCTCCGGGATCGCGCCGGGCGCGGTGCCGTCACCGAACGGGGTGCCGCCGAGACGCGCTCGATCGTGCGGTTCGGCCCAGACGCTCAGGTCGGGACCGTCGGGGATGATGCCCTTGGGGTTGAGGTCGCGGTGCACGAGGTAGTAGTGCTGCTTGATCTGGGTGAAGTCGATCGTGTCGCCGAATCCGGGCGTCGTGAACAGGTCGCGCGCGTAACCCCACAGGTTCGGCATCTCGGTGAGCTTGCGGCGATTGCACTTGAAGTGACCGTGGTAGACGGCGTCGAATCGCGCGAGCGTCGTGAACAGGCGCACGTCGGATTCGGTGATCGCGTCGCCGACGAGGTAGCGGCGCGTGGCGAGACGCTCCTCGAGCCAGTCGAGGGCTGTGAACAGCCGCTTGTAGGCGGCGTCGTAGGCCTGCTGATCCCCCGCGAAGCCGCAACGATAGACGCCGTTGTTCACCTCGGTGTAGACGCGCTTGTTGACGGCGTCCATCTCCTCGCGCAGTTCCTGCGGCCACAGGTCGGGGGCGCCGTCGCGGTGGTGGCGCGTCCACTGCGTCGCGAAGTCCTCGGTGATCTGTGCGAAGTCGTTGGTCACGACCTCGCCGCTGCGCTCGTCGACGATCGCCGGCACCGTGATGCCCCTCGGATAGCCGGGTAAGCGCGCCTCATAGGCGTCCTTGAGGCGCGGGATTCGCAGGACGGGGTCGAGCCCGCCGGGGTCGAGGTCGAACGTCCACGAGTTCTCGTCGTGCGTCGGGCCGCACAACCCCATCGAGATGACGTCCTCGAGCCCGAGCAGGCGCCGGACGATGATGGCGCGGTTCGCCCACGGGCACGCGCGGGCGGCGACGAGACGGTAGCGCCCCGGCTCCACGGGCCACCGCGCGTCGGGATCGTCGAGGATGCGGTCCTCGATGTACTGCGTGTCGCGGGTGTACGCCTTGCCCTCGCCAGCCATGTCGATCTCCCAGGTCGTCAAATCTCGAACCGCCGTCAACCCGGGCGGTCATGGCGCCGAGTGGTGCGACGCCTCGTCCAGTATGCGCCGGGGCACGGAGGTGCGGGCGTCACGCCAGGCACGCCGGGGCGCGTCGTGGCGTTCACACGCGCGTCGAGGTCGCACCCGGCCTCGACGCGCAGGCGGTGCCATCCTCATACCTCTGCTCGCGTGAACGCGACGCTTCGTGACGCTCGGCTGACGATGGCAGGCCTTGCTACCGTCGTGTCATGGAGCGCATCGAATTCTTCTATGACCCGTGTTGCCCGTTCTGCTGGATCACGAGCCGGTTCCTTCTCGAGGTGAGCGTGGAGCGTGACGTCGACGTCACGTGGCGTCCGTTCAGCTTGGCGATGAAGAACAACGAGCTCGCCGGAGACGATGATGCCGTCAACGAGCACGGCGAGATGCACCGTTCGTCGCATCGCGTGTTGCGCGTCATCACGAAGGCGGCGGAGCAGCACGGTGCGAGTGTCATCGACCTGTACTCGGCGTTTGGCCGACGCTTCCACCTCGACCACGAGGAGTACGACGACATGATGATCGCCGACGTTCTCGCCGCCGCCGGGCTGCCGGCGGAGCTGGCGAAGGCGGCTGACGACACGTCGCTCGACGAGGTTCTGCAGGCGTCGATCGACTCCGCTGTCGAGGCGGTCGGTGATGACACGGGCGTGCCGACGATCGTCTTCGTCTCCGATGACGGTCAGCGCCGCGGCTTCTACGGCCCCGTACTGCAGGAACTGCCGAGCAAGGAAGACGCGCTGCGCCTGTGGGATTCGCTCGTCGGCCTCGTCAGCGTCCCGGCGTTCTACGAACTCAAGCGCACCCGCCCAGAGGGCATGCCCAACACGGCGAGCACGAAGGGTCTCTGACGGCCTGAGCCCTGCGGCCCGCCCCACTTGCGCGTCACGTCGCGCAAGCGGGGAGGCGACAGCACCCTTTGCGCCCAAATGCACCCGGGTGCATTTGGGCGCAAGGTGTGTGTTTACTCGCGTGCACGCCTCACCGCCCGGGCGAGGTGCTGTCTGGCCGATTGCGGGGCGCTTGGCCATTCTGCAGTCACCGGAAAGTGCGGTCATTCTCCTCTGTGCGTGTCCCGACTAGATGGGCGCGCCCTGGAGACGTCCGCCCATCTCGGCCGCGCGTCAGAGATGAACTGGACACACCACGGCCGGCCCGCCTGCATTGCAGGTCAGGGCCGGTCTTCGCGTCGCGGCGGCCACTCCGGCGTCCACGGCCCACTGTGAAAGGCACTTATGCGCTCTCAGACACCGCTGCCCTCGAGCGTGACGTCGAGCGCTCGGGCCAGCAAGGTGAGCGCTACGTCTTGAATGGGCTCCTGCTGGGCGCCGGCGGTGGCGATCAGCGCGCGGTACAGAGCGTCGGGAACGTCCTCGATGATCAGGCTCTGCGCGTCGGGGTCGGTCTTGGTCCCCGTCTGGGTTCCGTTCATCGAATACAGGACATATTCGACGACCTGTGGCCCCACACCGAGTTCTTTGGCTGCGGCAGCGGCAAGTTCGAGGTACTGGTCATACTGCGTACTCGTCCAACCCCAGGAGTCCCAGCCGAGGCTGCGGGCAACACGGGCGTCCAGGATCAGGGGTCGCTTGCCGCCGACGCCCTCGCGCCCGTAGCCGGAGAAGTAGAGCCACTTCGTGAAGAAGGCCGGGCCGAAGTACTTGATGTGGTTCGTACCGCCCGGCTGCAGGCTGGCGTAAACGGCCTTCGGGTCTTCGCCCGCGCGAATGGCCCGATGCGCGGCCAAAAGCTTGGCGGCCACGTCGGGAGAGTGCAGAGGACGACGGCACCGATAGCCGGTGATGCCCTGCCAGCCGGCTCCCCAGCCGCACATGAGCACGTACAGATCGAGGGCGTCAGCCTCGGTGTCCACGTTCTCGGCTCGTTTGAAGATGTCGCTGCGGGTGACGGGGTGTTTCTTACCATCACCAGGCACCGCATCGGCGAGTATGGCCGGCATGTCGAGCCCTTGTGGCCAGGACTTCCGCCAGGTGCCGGGATAGAAGTATTCCTCCTGGGCCTCGACCTTCGCATCCGTGGCGACGTCGCCGTGGGCCTTGATGAGCGATACGAGCGCGGCCGATGTGGTGATCATGTTCGGAGGATAGGTGACGCAGAGGGGCGCCGCGGCGAATTCGCGGGCCCGAGCATTCTGCCGAATGCGAGCGAAATGGCTGGCTACGAGCGATCTGCCGCTCACTTCCAGCCATTTCGCTCGCATTCACCGTCGAGGCGAGGCGTGGTGCTCCCGGCAGGATTCGAACCTGCGACACCCGCTTTAGGAGAGCGGTGCTCTATCCCCTGAGCTACGAGAGCGGGACCGGGCGAAAAGGTGGACTAAAAGTCGCTCACGCCTGGGCGTTCACGTCGCTGTGGCCTGGTCCTGCACGATCCGGTCGTGATGGCCGCTTGCAGGGGAGCAAGTCGCCGCCGGATCGTGCGTGTCAGAGCCTAGCCGATTGCACGGCTGGGGCCCGCGCGACCATGGCGGTCGGCGGGCAGACTGGTGCCTTGAATGGGGCGCCCTTCAGTTCGTCAGCAGCTCACCTCCGAGCTGCGAGAGGCGGTACACCCAGTGCGAGACGGCGTTCTGCCCGAGGGCGAACGACAGCATGGCGAGGTCTTGCGTCTCCTTGAAGTACGCGATCATTCGCCCCTTGTAGAACAGGCTGTCGAGGGTGTCGTGCAGCGATTCCGCGTCGGGGCGTCGGTGATACACGGCTTCGTACTCTGGAGTGCCCTTCGGGAAGGGTTGGAGGTGCTCCGCGCGGTTGAACTTCGTGGCGACGTCTTCGAGAGTCTGATCGAGTCGCTCGCGGTGGATGAGGCCGCTGGGCAGGGCGTATTCGGCATACCAGCGGAACGTGCCGTCGGCCCGGCGTCGGCGGAGCACCTTGTGCAGGGGCAACGGTTCGTAGCGGCGCTTGCCTTCCACGGTGAGCGTCATGGCGCACAGAGCTCCGTCGCACGTCCACAGGTCGGTGCCGTCTTCGGCGCGCCTGAGTCGTCGCGGTTTGACGCTGCCGTGTGGTGGGGTGACGGGGATCGCGCCGATGGCGTTCAGGACGCGTTGGCGGTGCAGTCCACGGTGGGCGCCGTCCCATGCGACAGCGCGGATCGCGCCGCCGCACAGGTGTTGAATGCGCTCGATCATGGTGGCGCCCTGATCTGCCTCCCTGGCACCCACCTGCCGCTCCATACGCAGAATGACGCGGCCGTAGGGGTCTGAGGAAGGACGTGTCGATACGGTGACGTACTTGACTCCGTAGACGGGGTTCCCGTCTTCCTCGCCGCATTCGTAGTACATCGCAGCGTCAGCCTGACGGACGGCCTTCTCGGTGCTCTTGCGTTGCCGCACGGATGATTTGACGACGGTGCCGTCACCCCAAACCGTGCAACCGCGTGACGGCTCCATCCACGTGCTGTCATCTTCAGGGTCCAGGCAGCCCTGTGCTTGCGCTTGGCGCACCCACTGGGCGGCGGCTGCCTCTTGCAGGATCGGAAACACAGCAATGATGCGTTTGGTGTGATGCCGCACCGTGGAGCGGCAGGGCGGCTGCTGAGGCAGCCTGGCTGCGACCTCGTCCCCGTAGACCTCGCGAAAGAGGTCCACCACGGTGAACCAGTGTCGGGGGTACCGAAGCCAGTTGATCGCGGCGCGCTGGCTGCCGCGGGTACCGACTATGGCCGCGATGTACACCCACAGCCAGGACGGGTACCGACTGGGGCGGCCCATGCCGGAGGCGTTCGAAGCGGGGACGAGCGCGCCGAGGCTCATGAGGTCTCTGTTGCGGATGACCGCTTCGACCCGCTGGTCGCCGATCAGTACAGCGTCACCGGACTTGATGCGCTTCACCAGGTCGTCGTTGTACAGCTGCGTCACACGGGCCCGCTCTCGGGTGAGCGCATCGGTGTTCATCATGGGGCGGCCTGCCAGTCCCAGTCGATCGCGGACGCTGCCGCGTCGAGCGATGTCACGCCAAGCAGACGCGCCGAATCCTGGATACGCCCCGTGCGGTCGAAAACGGCGCGGGCGGGATGCGCCGTCAGGGACGACGGCTTAATCGCCGGGTCAGTGTCGAGTCCGGCACGGATGATGACGTCTCGGATAGCGGTGCACGCGCGGGCCTGTTGCTGTGCGTCGGTGCCCTTGCCCGTGGAGACGAGGGTGCGCCCACCATCGGCGCCACCGACGAGGTCGACGCGCTCGGTGAGGACACGACGGCACCACGGCGACGCGATGCTGAGGGTGCGGGCCTGCACGCGTACGGTCCCAGGCGCTGCGATCAACCCGTCCCGCACGTCGCCGGGGCGAATCGACGCAATTTCGCCCGAGTGGACGCCGCTGAGGGCGAGGGCAACTGTCGCCGCGTGGCGCGTGTGCGTCGCCCACGACTCGGCCTGGTACTCGATGAGTGCGACCTCATCGTCCGTGACCGGGCGTGTCAGCGACCGGCTACGGGGCGGGAGATCGAGGTGCAGCGTCGGATCAGCGAGGAGGTACCCGGCGACGATCGCGTCGCGGGCCCACAGCCGGATGACGCTGCGTCGCTGATGCTGCGTCGATACCGATGGTGGCGCTTCGTTGCCCTGCCTGTCACGACCGTGCGCGCGGATGAAATCGCTCACGAGGTCGGGGGTGACGTCGGCGCAAATGAGGGCGCCCGTCGCGTAGGCGTAGCGGTCGAATCGCCCCATGAGCAGGGTGAACTTGTCGACGGTCTGAGGCGACATGTCGCCCGCACTGGCACGCTCGCGCCAGGTGGCGATGAGGACGCGGATGGCGGTCGATAGCGGCGTATCACTCATGGCGGCCACCAGCACATCGGCCTGGTCGAGAGTCAGTGGTGCCGGTCGCGTGGCGGTCATGCGCCCATCCCCAAGTGGTGCTCATGTGCACCATTAGAGGTGTAGGCACCGACAACCCCGAAATTCCGGGCAAAATGGGGTGCATGAGTGACGCCCGCACACCGCGCACAGCCCGCTACGTCGCGAGTGGCAGCTGGCCCGATGCGGTGCTGCGCGACGACGCCCCACCGCACGTAGAACGCGTGCAAGCGACGTGCCGCAGCCTGCGTGACCACCTCCACGCGTCCGGCGAGTCCGTGCGTAGCGTCGCGGCGCGCGCCAATGTCGCGCACACGACGGTGACGCGAGTGCTCCGCGGTGAGACGTGGTGCGACGTCGCGACACTCGCCGCGCTGGAAGACGCGCTCGACGCAGACGTGTGGGTCATGCGCGGTTCGGAGAGTTTTGGGCATGGGGGCACCCAGGAGTGATGATTGCGTGCCCGCTGGGGGTGCCGTAGCATCGAAGGCGGTTCCAAGACCTTGATGACGGCTCTCGTATCGCCAGTTGACGCTGGCGGCGGGAGCTTTCGTCTTTTCTGGGTGCACCCGATACGGGTGCTCACTCATGTATTCACGTGCTCCTAGCTCCGAGCCCGCTTGCGGCCCGGATCGGTCGGGTAGGGCTCGTGACCGAACAACTCCGTCGCCGCTTGGACGCCATGCGAGACGCGCCGCAGTTCCTTGTCGCGGCGCAGGCCGACAATCGTCTGGTCGATCTGATTGTCGGTTGGTGCCGCGTCGCCGAACTGTTCCTTGACGGCTTCGCGGATGTCCTTATTCGCGATCGGGGTGCCATCCGGGGGGATGACTGTGCGCACCATGTCTCGCTGCGTCAGGGGCGTCACCCGGTAGGCGCGCCCACTCCCATGCAGCAGCAGACTCACGTCCTTGCCGCCACGGCTCGGTGCGGTCGTTGCTGCATTGTCGATCAACAGGTCAACGAGTTCGCGGGCAGCGTGCACAGCACCTGCTCGATCAAGAGCCGGTGCAGCCGCAACAAGGGTTCCTTCGGTCACGGGAACACCCTGATCAACGATGCGGGTCAGCTCAGGCTGGTCCACCTCTTCTCGAACGCGTCGCAGCAGTCCGAGAAGAAGTCGACTTCCCAGTAGTGGCGCGGTTTCCGGCGACCGTAGTAGTAAATCTGCTTCGTCATATTTAGGCAGCTCGCGCCCAAGCCTGATGGTCTCGCACATGTGCCTTTGCAGGGCCGTTTGCACGCCTGGCACGTCCCGATCAGGGCAACCCCGCAAAAGAGAGTTGAGCGTTTCCGCTACTGCCACGGCGACCACACCGCGTACCGTGACGCCGACGACGCGACCGGCCTCCAGGCATTTCAACCATTCGGTGTCACCCATGTCGGCGGGTCGAAACGGTGGACGCTTCCCAGTCCACAACTCCGCCTTCCGGGGCAGCGCTTCGCTCAATTTCGCGTCCGGGTATGGGCGGGTGCCTCAGGATGCTGAGTCATGCCACACTGGCGCCAGGAGCTCGTCAAGAGTCGCGTCGAAGGCCCTTGCCAGCATGAGCCAGGTGCGCAAGTCGCCCTTCGCTGCGCCGCGGGCGATGTTGGTGAGGGTTTGCCGGTGCAGGCCGGATGCTTCAGCGAGCTGCTCGAACGTCATCCCCGACTCCGCGCGGGCGGTGACAAGATATCTCGCAGGCGGCTTAGGTCTGGTTCGGGTGACGGCACGCCTCCCACGTTCTGGGCTGCCCCCCGCACGCACAGTACATAGTCATGTACTTTCATGGCGGGGGTTGGAAGTGCTACCCCCTAGTGTCACGCGTCTGAACTTGTTTGACGAGTTGGGTGGGGCGATTGTAGTTCAGCGGTTACTGTATCGTTCAGTGCATGCTGACTCTTGCTTCCCGCTTGGACGCCATGCAGCGTCTGGGCCGGGCGATGGCCGACCCCACGCGTTCACGGATCCTTCTGTCGCTTCTGGCGTGCCCCGCGCATCCGGCAGAGCTCGCCAACGCGCTAGACCTGACGCGCTCGAATGTGTCGAACCACCTGGGTTGCCTGCGGGACTGCGGGATCGTGGTCGGCACCCATGAGGGCCGCCAGGCCCTTTACGAGATCGCTGACCCCCACCTCGCACGTGCGCTCACCGAGCTGGTCGAGGTCAAGCTGGCCGTCGACGCGGACGCCCCCTGCCTCGACGTCGCCTGCGAGGTGCCTGGTTGCCACGACGGCAGGTCCGGCGCATGACGGCCGCGGCGCTGCTCCAAGCGATCGGGCTCTTCATCGCGACCAACATCGACGACATCATCGTGCTCTCGCTCTTCTTCGCCCGAGGTGCCGGACGCCCCGGGACGACCGCGAAGATCTTGGCCGGGCAATACCTTGGCTTCGTCGGGATCCTCGCCGCCGCACTCGTGGTGACCTTGGGGGCGGGGTGGGCGCTGCCAGAGGAGGCGATTCCCTACTTTGGGCTCATCCCCCTCGCGCTGGGTCTCTGGGCTGCGTGGGAGGTCTACCGCGGCGAGGGCGACGACGATGATGCCGCCGTGTCAGGTAAGAGCGTTGCCGTGGCGACCGTCGCCGGCGTCACCTTCGCCAACGGTGGGGACAACATCGGCGTTTACGTCCCGGTCTTCCTCAACATCAGTACTCCCGCTGTCATCACCTTCTGCATCGTTTTCCTCGTGCTCGTGGCAGTGCTGGTGGCCACCGCCAAGTTCGTCGCCACGCGTCGACCCATCGCCGAGGTCCTCGAACGGCGGGAGCACATCCTCTTCCCCATCGTCCTGATCGGACTGGGCGTCGCAATCCTCGTCGGCGGCGGCGCGTTCGGTCTCTGATGTCACGCGCCTGAACTGGTTTGACGGGTGGCGTGGGGCAGGATTTCCTCGGCGGTCTTGGTCCAGATGAATGGGTGGCAGCGCTCGTTCCAGCCGTCGATGAAGGTGCTGATCGCTGTGACGAGTTGCTTGACGCTGTCGAAGGAGCCGCGGCGGATGGCCTGTCGGGTGATGATCCCGAAGAAAACCTCGACGAGGTTGAGCCAGGACCCGCTGGTCGGGGTGAAGTGCAACGTGATCCGCGGGTGCTTGGCCAGCCACTGCTTGATGTCCTCGTGCTTGTGGGTGTGGTAGTTGTCCAGGACCACGTGCAGCTCCCGGCGCGGGTAAGCCCTGGCGACCTTCTTGAGGAAGTCGAGGAACTCGGCCTTACCGTGCCGGTCGTAGCACTGGTCGGTCACCGCACCGGTGGCTACCTCGAGAGCGGCGAACAGCGTGGTGGTGCCATTGCGCTTGTAGTCGTGGGTCGCCTTCTCCGGCAAGCCTGGTCGCAGCGGCAGGATCGGCGCGGTCCGGTTCAAGGCCTGGATCTGGGACTTCTCATCCACGCACAGCACGACCGCCTTCTCCGGTGGGTTCAGGTACAGCCCGACCACGTTGATTCTGTCAACCTCGTTTGGCCCCAGGGTGACGGTTTGATCCGGCCCCGCCGGAAGTGAATCGCCGGTAAGTGTTCGCCGACGACGACGTGCTGTATGCCCGCCGTCGCGGCGACCGGCGTGTCGGCGAGAATCACCCGCATCCGTCCTCACGGCCAGCCAGCAGGGAAGGATCGCAGCTTCACCGGGACCACCGACGTTCGTGCTCGCTCAGCCGGGCCAGCCGGTGGGGCTGGCATGGTGGCTGCACCCCGGCTGCGGCCAGGACCGTAAGGAGATCTATGCCAAGCCCTCGCAGATCAAGTCCCGTGACCGTTTGATCCGCCCCCTCGGTGTGGCGCGGAGTGAACCGTCGCGGGAGGCGAAGGACGGCTGCTAGCGCGTCATGGTGAGGGTTCCCAGTAGTCCGGCGATCAGGAACCCGGCGGCGAAGACCAGGAAGCTGACCAGGGTCATCGACGCCAGCTTGCCCCGACTGGGCCGGTCGGGCATCGCCTGGTGCGGTGTCTCGGCCGGCGGCGTGGTGGCCGGGACGAGCCGGTATCCGCTGAGCGCCGCGCTGGCCGCCGCTACCGCGGCCGCCTGCGGAACCGGGGTGCCGTCGGGGCGAACCGTCATCATGCCGTGCTTGAGGCCGTGATCCACCAACCACCAGTTCATCGGCAGCGCCACGACGAACCCGGCGCACAGCGAGATCGATATAACGAACCAAAACGTCGGCCCGGTCGGGCTCATCGCGTCCATGTTGTGGGTCATCCAGGGCACCATCACCGCGGTCATCCCGCCCATCACCGTGTTCATCGACAGCAGCTCGGACATGAAGGTGCCGGTCAGCGACCGCCGGTAGGAGCTGAACATGCTCTTCATGAACAGGGCCTGGAACACTGTCCATCCGAAGATGAACCCGAGCGCGTACTCGCACAGCACGTCCGCCCACATCGGCAGGCCCAGCCGGGAGGTGATGACTGCGGCGGCCAGGATCCCGATCCCGTCGCCGGCCACGCAGTGCATGGTGGAGCCGACCACCTGCCGCCATTTCGCAGCGACGTACAGCTCGTGGGTGCCGGGCAGCGGTTCGCGGCAGCTGAGCACGTACAGCAGCGCCCCGAATAGGCCGCTGAACGCGGTGATGATCACGAACCCCCACTTCATCACCGTGGCCTCGGGGGTGGTGTGGATGTCGACGGCGACGAACGCAACTGCGATCGCGACCTGGATGAACCACAGCAGCATTACCCCGTCGAGAATCACTGCCCGCCGCCTAAAACTTGGGGGCCCGCCGACCGAATCACCGAGTCGAAACGCCGGGCATTGCCGGGTGGCGGAGCGGTCCGCCACGCGCCTTCACCGGTGGCCCTCACCGCGTTTGCTGTCCGCATGGTCATGGGGCTTCGCTCCTTCGCCGAGGTCATCGAGACTGGGTCAGGTCGTCGCCGAGCGGCGACTGGGTCGCTCATTTTGCGGGTTTCATCTCGTCCTGGACGACCCATTTGTGGTTCTTCATTGTCATACCACCGGCGGTGTAGTCGACGACGTAGACGGTCTGGTCGGTCGAACTGGCGATCGTGGCGGTCGCGCCCTTCATGCCGGGCATGTGGTCGGCGGTCAAGACCACCTTCGTTCCGTCGGCGAGCCGGCCAGTGCCGGCGTTCTTGATTTCTTGCTGCACCACCCACTTGTGGTCCTTGACCGCCGGCCCGCCGGTAGTGGGGGTGTAGTTCACCGCGTACGTAAAGGTGGAGTACGCCCCCACGACGGTGGCCCGGGCACCGTTCATGCCCGCCATGTGATTCGCGGTCAGAATCACCGTGCTACCGACCGGGTACGTGGGATGCGCAGCCGGCTTCATCCCGACCGGGACGGGACCACCGTCGCCGTGGTGCATCGGCATGGTGGACGAGCTCATCGACATGTGGCTTATGGGGGTGCTGGAACCGGTGCCGGCCTGATCACCGGAACCGCCCGAGCACGCGGCCAGCGCAGCGGCAGCTCCGGTAGCCGCCAGTGTCAGCAAGAGTCGTCGGGGCAGTTTCGAGTTCGAGATGTCCATCCTTCCACCATATACCCCAGGGGGGTATATGGTGGAAGGTGGGGGTACACGCGTCATCGCGCTGCCTGCACCGTTGCCTGGCTGTGGGCGAGTCGGTAGCTGGTGGTGCCGGTTTCGATGATGGTGCCGTGGTAGGTGAGCCGGTCCACGATCGCGGCACATAGGCGGGGATCGGTGAACGTGTCGGTCCAGCCGCTGAAGCTTTGGTTGGACGCGATCGCGATTGAGTTCTTCTCCTCACGTTCGGTGAGGACCTGAAACAAGAGTTCCGCGCCGCGGCTATCTAGTTCCATGTAGCCAAGCTCGTCGATGATGAGCAGGTCGACGCGGCCGTAGCGGGCGATGGTTTTCGCGAGGATCTTATCGTCGGCGGCTTCGACGAGTTCGTTCACTAATCGGGTGGCCAACGTGTAGCGCACCCGGTGACCTTGCTCGGCGGCCGCGGTGCCCAGCCCGATGAGCAGGTGGGTTTTGCCCGTGCCCGAGTCGCCGATCAGGCACAGGGGTTCGCCTTTGCGGATCCAGTCGCCCTTGGCGAGCTGGTGGATGGTCGCTGCCTCGATCGCCGGGTTCGCGGTGAAGTCGAAGTCACCGATCCATTTGCTGCGGGGAAACTGCGCCGCCTTCACACGACGCATCGACGAGCGGCGATCGCGATCGTCGACCTCAGCCAGGAGCAGTTCGGCCAGGAACCCCGGATACGACAGCTGTTCCTTCTTGGCCACGCCGATCGCTTCATCCAGCACCGCCCGGATCGTCGGCAGCCGCAACCGGCGGCAGGCTTGGTCGACGGCGGCCAGGGCGGCTTCCTCGGTCAGGCCGCGTCGTCGCCGCAGAGTCGGAGTGATCGCGGTCCCGGGCGCAGTGGGCATCAGCTGGTACTCGCTTTCGTCGGGCCCTGCGCGGCGGCGGTGGTGGTGCGGCGTCGCGGCAGAAGTTGGTCGTAGACGGCCACCGAAGGAACCGGCCGGGTATCCGGCGGAAGACCGGCGATCACCGCAGCCGGGTCAGTCAAGCGTCGTTGTGTGAGACTGACAACGCGTTGCTCATGAACACCGTCGTGAGCAACAAGGTGACCATCAGAACTGGCCCCACCTTCGCCGCCGATGCCAGCGTCACAGGTTGCCGCGTGCCGGCGGGCTTCGACCGCGACGACCTCGGCGGTCACCGCCCCCACCCGCAAGGCGGCCGTGATGCCGGCGACCACGGCGTCGGCCGGCAACCAGCGGTGCAGCAGCAGAACGTCAATGAGCTCTTTGGTGCCATCGGTGTCGCCGTTGACCCTGCGGGAGGCGGCCCAGAACGCGTCATGCGCGGGCGTGAATGTTCCCTTGGCGCGGGCATCGGCCAGGGCGGTCGAGCCCGGTAACGCGCCGGGCTTGTGTCGCAGGACTTCCAGGTAGTGGTCCAGGTCGACGACGCGCCCGCCGCGGGCGGCGACCCGCGGGTGGGTGGCCACCAGGGTGTGGCCGTCGAACACGACCAGGTGCGAGGCGCGTAGCGAGACGCGGACCTTGCGGCCGATCAGGTGCGCGGGCACCGAGTACTTCATCATCCGCACGGTGATCATCGCGGATCGGTCGACGCGTGGGTGCAAAACCAGCCCGGGGTCGAACCTGTCGATCGGCAACGGTGCCAACAGGTTTCGTTCAGCAGCGTAATCGACACCGATGGTGGCCAGCTTCCCGTCGATCCGCCGGCTGTCGTCGTCGGCTTCCCATCCACGGATCTTGTTGAATCGCCCCGGGTTTGTTAGAGGCTCGTAAGTGCCGTCCCGGCGGGCGCCGGCACGGGGTTCTCATGATGGTAGACGTCCTCGAACTCGACCGGAGGGACCAGCCTGATCTCGCCGTGCACACGACGATGGTTGAACCAGTCGATGTACTCCGCGACCGCGATCTCCAGGTCCTCGATGGACTTGAATGGCCCCTTGTTCCGGATCAGCTCCGCCTTGAACAGCGAGTTGAACGCCTCCGCGAGGGCATTGTCATACGAGTCCCCCGTCGAGCCGACTGAGGCGACTGCGCCGGCCTCGGCCAGCCGCTGGGTGTATCGCACGGCGACGTACTGGACTCCTTTATCGCTGTGATGCCGTAGCCCGGCCACGTCTTGGCCTGCGCGCTGACGCGTCCAGAACGCCATCTCCAACGCGTCCAGGGCCAGGTCCGTGCGCAGCGACTTCGACAGCTGCCAGCCCAGCACCCGTCGGGAGAACACGTCGATGATGAACGCGGCGTACACCCATCCGCTGAAAGTGCGGCAGTAGGTGATGTCAGCGACCCACAGCTGGTTCGGAGCCGCCGCGGTGAAGTCTCGCTGGACCAGGTCTTGACGCTCATCCGGGCCGCGGCCTGGGACCGTGGTCCTCGGTCCCTTCGCGCGGCTGATCCCGCGCAGGCCTGCGGCTCGCATGAGCCGCTCCACCGTGCACCTGGCCACCTGCAGGCCCTCCCTCCGCAGTTGCGCGTGGACCTTCCGGGCCCCGTAGACCCCGTAGTTGGCCTCATGCACCCGCCGGATTTCCACGAGCACCTGCTCATCGCGCAGGCTGCGCACTGAAGGAGTGCGCGTCTTGGCCGCGTAGTACGTGCTCGGTGCGATCTGTGTGCCTGCCGCGGACAGCGTGGCGCAGATCGGCTCGACACCGAACTCGTGCTTGTGTTCGTCGATGTAGTCCACGATCAGCGCTGTGGGCGGTCGAGCTCCGCCGCGAAGAAAGCCGACGCCGAGCGCAGGATCGCGTTCGCCCGCCGTAGTTCACGGTTCTCCTTCTCCAGCTCGGCCACCCGGGCGGCTTCGCTGGTCGTGATTCCGGGGCGGTGGCCGTGGTCGATCTCGGCTTGGCGGACCCAGTTGCGCAGCGTCTCGGGATTGATCCCGAGCTGTTCTCCTACGCGGCGGAATGCTCCGGTCCTCGTGGCGGGGTCTTGACGGGCTTCCAGCGTCATCCGCGTGGCGCGTTCGCGGAGCTCGTCGGGGTACTTCCGTGGTGCGGGCATGCTCTGCATCCTTCCGTTGGATCAGAGCCTCCACCAGACCCGGAGCGATTCAGGACGAACGTCGGGTCAGTTCAGCCATTCACCGACTCGGCGACAGTGTGACCTGCCCCGGGTGGATGGACCGAAATGACTTCTTCTCTGCGATCGATCTCGCCGTCTTCCCGTCGACGTGGGCCGAGCCGTTCGGCTTGGTCGCGGCGGAGGCCATGGGCGCTCGTTGCCCGTTCGTCGTCAGCGACTCCGGAGCCCTACCTGAAGTGGTTGGCGCGGACTACCCGTTCGTAGCTCGTGCAGGCGATGCAGAAGACCTTGCCCGGACGCTGACTGCTGGGCTCGACGCCCCCTGGTCCGAGATGCTGACTGCCAGCTACGAGCGTTGGGAGGCGCTGTTCTCCCCCGAAGCAGGCAGAGGGCGCCTCGCGACCCTACTCCAGTCCCTACCCACGTCTACTCGAGGAGTTGTTACTGCATGAGGGCCTCCATCGTCGTCCCCAGCCGAGCCGGCGCAGAACGACTGCCCGTCCTGCTCTCTGCACTGCAGCGCCAGACGGAGTCGGATTTCGAGGTGATCGTCGTCCTCGACGGTGACATCGACGGCTCCGAGGCCCTCGTCCGCGATCACCCGCTACGCGGTCTGCGAACCATCGTGTTCCCCGAGAACCGAGGACGTGTCGCTGCCCTCAACGCCGGCTTCGCAGATGCGACGGGTGAGGTGCTCATCCGCTGTGATGACGACCTCGAGCCCGGCCCTGAGTTCGTCAGCGAACACATCAAGGCCCACGAGGAACTCGAATGTGGAGTGGTGGGCATCTACCGCAATGTGATGGCCGACACTCCCTACGCACGCGCCTACGGGAGGGACGCAGACCGCCGCTTTCGCGAGGCGGCCTATAGGGCCACGCCGGACCAGCGATGGTTGTACTGGGCAGGCAATTGCTCCGTCACGCGAACGATGTGGGACAAGGTCGGTCCCTACGACGTGCGCTTTCGGGCGTACGGCTGGGAGGACGTCGACTACGGTCTGCGCCTCCACGAAGCGGGGTACCCCATCGTCCTCCGACAGTCGCTCGAGACGACGCATCACGCAGCCGCCAGCACGACCGAGGCCCGCGTTCGTCGTGCCTACCGTTCAGGCCAGGCGAAGCGACTCTTCGACAAGATCCACGACGGCATCGCTCCGGCGGGGCTCGCGCCTACGAACGACTCGGTATGGAACGTGACGAAGAATGTGCTGCAACGCGCGCTCGAATACGACCGCGCCCGCCGCGCATCCGGCATCATCGATCGGGCCCTCCCGTTCATTCCACGTATGGCTGCCACGAAGCTGGTCGCCCTCCTCGTCGAGGCCGCAGCAATCGCCGGGTACGCCGATCAGAAGGACGCTGCCAATGACTTCTGACCGGCCCAGGGCCGTCGTCCACTGAAGGGGGCATCCTGTGTGGTCTGACCTGCGTTATCTCATCGGTACGTTCGATCCGCGAAGCCGCAATCAACTCTTCGCCAATGTCTTCGCGCAATTCTTCCTCGCCCTCATGGATCTTCTGGGCGTGGCCGCCATCTATCCCCTCATGCAGGTCGCGATGGGCAAGAACATCGACGAGGGGACTTTGGGAACGCTTCATCGGCTCCTGGGCAGCCAGGACAAGAACCACTTCGCCGTCACACTGGCAGCTCTCATGGCTCTGTCCTTTCTCATCAAGGCCGTTCTCACAGCCGTCCTGCAGTGGTGGGGAGCGGGCGTCGTCACACGCCTGCAGACGGGCACCTCGCGGAAACTGCTCCAGAGCTACATGTCCGAGGGTTACCTGGAGCATCGTCGCCGTAATACCGGCGAGGTCATCCGCACCGTTGGGGCTGCCACTCAAGCAGCGCACCAGAATGTTCTCAGCGGGTTCATCGGAGTTCTGAGTACCCTGATGTCGGTCGTGGCCATCGGGACGCTGCTCATCGTCGTCACCCCCGTCACGGCGCTGTGTGCGGCGCTCTACTTCGCTGTGGCGGTCTTCATCATCCAGCGTGTACTCGGCCCGGCGAACCGTCGCGCTGGCGAGGCCGCGCAGCACTCTGCGTGGCTCAGCAGCAAGACGTTGATGGAGGCCATGCACGGTTTCCGCGAGGCAAATCTTCATGGCGCGAAGAGTTTCTTCGTCGACCGTTACGACCATTACAACGTCGCCAACTCTCAAGCGGCCCGCAAGGCGAACTTCCTGGCCCAGCTCCGAAGAACCTTCTCGAGTTCGTGACGATGATCGGGCTGACGATTCTCATCGTCGCGTCGGTCCTATCGGGCAACGCTGAATCCACCATGCCCATTCTCAGCCTGTTCGCCGCGGCCACAGTCAAGGTTCTGCCGCTGATGGTCTCGCTGACGGCCACCATCGGCAACATTCGATTTGGCCGCGAAGGCCTGCACATCACCGTCGCAGCTCTTCGCGGCATGCCTCGAACGGCGGGCGAGAGCGCATCACGAGGTCGCCGTGCGGGCACGCTCGTGCCTCACCAGAGTCCGTTACCCGTCACTTCCGACCTGGAGATACGCCACGTCTCCTTCAGCTACGAAGACGGCGCAGGCAATGTTTTGAACGACATCAACCTGCAGATTCCACATGGAACGTCCATGGCGCTGTGCGGGCCCAGCGGCTCCGGGAAGACGACATTGGTCGACATCATTCTCGGTCTGATGTCCCCCTCCGAGGGGCGTGTCACGTACGGCGGGGTCCGAACGGACGCGAACGATCGGCGCTGGTTCGATGCCGTCGCGTACGTTCCCCAGGATGTCTATCTGCTCGATGACACCCTGGCGAACAATGTGGCGTTCGGTATTCCTGAAGCGGATCAGGATCCGGCGAGGATCGAGCGATGCCTCGAGCGTGCCGAACTGGGTGACGTCGTGGACTCGTTAAAAGATGGCATCCGCACCGAGATCGGCGAGCGCGGCACACGCTTGTCGGGGGGGCAGCGGCAGCGGCTCGGGATCGCGCGAGCACTGTATCGCGGGCCCCAGGTGATCGTTTTCGACGAAGCAACATCAGCGCTTGACAATGCGACGGAGCACAAGATCACCTCGACGATCAACGGCCTGAGGGGTGAGATCACGACCATCATCGTTGCCCACCGCCTCTCGACCGTCCGTGATGTCGATGCCCTGGCCTATCTGCGTGATGGTCACGTGGAGGCGTACGGAACGTTCTCCGAGGTGGAGGCCCAGTCGCCGTCCTTCGCCAACTTGGTGCGCCTGGGGAGGCTGGACGCCGTGGAGCCGCCGCCGGGGCCCTGGACATGGAGCCGTCATCGACGGGCACCTTCGACCACTCGAAACGTCCCCGGTTTCGGTGCCGTTCGCGGTCGGCGAGACACGGCAAGCCTCGCGCACTCCTGATCACGCACAGCTTTCCCCCGAATGTGGGAGGAGTCGAAGAGGTCGTCTCGTCGCTCGCCGCAGGGTTACGGCACCACCCGACGGTGTCAGCAGACGTGCTCACGCTTGCCCCGGCCGAGGCATCCGACGATGCGCGTTTCGCACCCGCGCGCATCCTGCGCGGCCTGTCTCTTGCCGCCATCCGAGCCTCCACGGCGTATGACGTCTTTGTCTTTCACTCCCCGGTCCTGAAGCTCTCGTGGCTCCCCCTCCTCACAGGAAAGCCACGGATCAATGTCATCCACGGGCGGATGTTCGACGCCGACGACCCCGCGCAAGTCGCCGCGGCTCGATCATCCGCACCTCGGCGGGCTGTCTTCCACCTGACTCGACGCCAAACTTGCCTTTCTGAAGAGCGCTGACCTTCGGATCGCCGTCTCGGCTGCTGTGGCCGATGAGACGGGGCCCGGAGCACGCATCGTCCACAACGGGTGCGACCACTCGACCTTCACCTGCACGGCGCCCATTGAGAACCGCGACCCGCGCCGTATCGTCTTCGTCGGGAGGCTCTCCCGGAGAAGGGTGTGTCGGTCCTCGTCGACGCCATCCGACAACTCGAGTCGACCGGTGAGGACCCACATCTCGACGTGATCGGCGATGGGCCGTGCCGTGAGGAGTTGGAAGCGCGCGTCGCGTCGGCGGGCCTTTCGAGGAAGGTCATGTTTCTCGGCAAGCTGTCCCCCAGCTCGGTCGCCGCGCGCCTCAACGACAGCGCTATCGCGGTCGTTCCCTCGCTCTGGAGCGAGGCGTACGGTCTCGTGGGTGTGGAGGCGCAGGCTTGCGGTTGCGCGGTCGTGGCCTCTGACGTGGGCGGGTTGCCGGAGGCCCTCGGGGAGGCTTGCCTGCTGGTGGAACCTGGATCGGCGAGTGACTTGGCGCGTGCACTGCTAGAACTGACCGACCCTCAGACGCTTCATCGCCTTGCAGCCCGCGGCCAGGCACACGCCCGACAGGCGACGAGGGACGAGATGGTCCGCATCACGCGGAGGCCATGTCCGTCGTCGCCTCGCGCGAGTGCAGCCGCAGACGACGTTTGCGGCGTTTCGTGACCGCCGCTCTACGCGGATGACCCTCTACCTCGCGATCAGCTCAGAGGGTCAAGCAGCCCGGGAGGCTTGACCGCGAGCGAACCAGCTCGAATTTTGACCTCGGTGACGAGGTTCCCCCAGCATGTCACGACTTCCCGAGCAGCTTGCGTCGCCTGCTTCTTCCTCATAGTCATCAGCACCACGTTGCGGGGGGCGGCTGTCACAGCTCTCGTGACAAGTCTAGGGAGCCGGTGCAGGCGTTGGTAGAGCTCCGGGTGGCGGTGCCACACGAGTACTTCGCCGCACGACGCCGAATAGACCTTGCGGAGTAGCACATGCTTGTCGCTGGTGGGGCGGAAGTACATGAGCATGTCCGGTGCCGCTGCCACATCGGCTCCCACCCGCAGGGCCAGCCGGATGGAAAGCTCGAAGTCCTCGATGCCGTATGGAGGCAGGGCTGTGTCGAAGCCCCCGGCCGCGAAGAAGACATCGCGGCGGAACGCGCGTTGCCGCTCATCACGGCGTTGCCGAAGCTACCGCGTACGACACATTCGGGGTTCAATATCGGCGCGTCCGGGTCGAAGGGCTCGCGCATCTCACGGTTGAGCCCTGCCACGACGTCATGGGCCAGCAACCCGTCATGGGCTGCTTGGACCCATCCTTCGGCCACCTGGTCGTCACAATCACAGAACGCGAGAAATCGGGCGCGACTCTCTTGGGCTCCGCTGTTGCGGGCTGCCCCGGCACCCTTCTTCGCAGAGGCGTCGATGACCCGCAGGGGCACGGGAAAATTTCGAGCGATCCCCTCGACCACATCCCGCGTGTCGTCGGTGGAACCGTTGTCCGCGACGATGACCTCCCAGCGGATGCGCGAGCGTTGGGCGCGTAGCGCGTCCAACTGCTGTCGGATGACGTGCGCGCCGTTGAGCACGCAGATGATGACACTGAGGTCAGGCCCTGGCTCGGTTGGCTGCGTCTCGATCATTCGGACCCCCACAAGTGCTCCAGTGCTTCGGCGCGATGCCGCAGCGTGTGCTCGGCCAGCGTGCGGCGACGCCCCTGCTCTCGCAACGCGGCGTAGGACGAAGGGCGGGCCATGACATCCCGCGCGAGCGCGACGAGCTCGTCGTGGCCCTCGAAGACGAGCACTTCCTCGCCGGGCACGTAGTACTCCTCCACGTCGACTCGGTCGACCAGCTGAACGGCGCTGACACCGGCGGCTTCGAACGTGCGCATCGTGAAGCCATCCTGGTCACCGTGGATGTTGAGTGTCGCGATGCTGTTGCGCATGATCGCGAGGGCGTCCGTGCCGGGCACGTCTCGGCCACTGGGGATCCCCCTGCTCGTGAGACGCCACGTCCGCGCGCGGTCATACGGGTGATCCGACCATCCTCTCCCCCACGCCTGCACGGGGACCCGCACTCATGAGGGCCTGCAGCGCATCCTCGCGCTTGGCGAGCGGGGCACCGATGAACGACACCACGCCCCGGCCGGCTGACGTCGTGCTCATCGCGGCCGTGTCGTCGAAGCCCAGCGGCACGTGCAGGGCGTCGAAGCCCTGGCCGACCAGGGCCTGCGTGTCCAACGCGCTGTAGGTCGCCATGCGGGCGTAGCGGCCCACCAGCTGCGGATCGAAGTCGGTGCGTCGCATCTCGTCGTACATCCACACGGCGACGTGGGAGGCCGATGTCTGCGCTGCCTGCCAGAAGTCGTCGGTCAGCACATCGCCGCGGATCACGAGCACGATGTCGGGCTTCACCTCACGCACGCGTGAGGCCGCCCGTTGCGAGACGACCTGTGGCGACAGGTGAGCGTCCTTGCCGCGCAGCTTGGCCGGCAGCTCGTGACGCGCCTTGCGCCAGACCCGCTCGGCCGACGAGGTCGCGGCGTCGTAGCAGTACGTCTCCACCGTGTAGTCGAGTGACTCGAAGGCGCGGCGGATCGAGGTGTAGTACCCGTGGAATCCGGGCGAGACGATGAGCAGCCGCGTCACGACGTCTCCCCACCGATCTGCTTCGCCGGCACGCCACACGACGCGGCCGGCGGTAACGTCGCGGATGACG